>CAMAUE010000011.1 GCA_945861245.1 Singulisphaera sp. GP187 | reverse complement strand
CGTGGTGGGCATTCAGCGTTATGCCGATCCGAGCTACTTCGCCTTTTCGCGACTTGCCCTGGCGTCAGCGATTGTCGCGGATCGCATGTTGGCCTCGGTCGTATCGGAATGGGGGCGGCTATACCTGACTGTGATGTTGACGAAACCGGACACGCAACGCCCGTTTGATCTGCTGCCTCTGCAACAGAACGCCCAACCCGACGAAGGCGAGCGCCTTTCGAACGTGGCGTGACTTCTCCCATCGCCCCTAAGCCCCACTATGAGCGAAGTCATTGGTGGGAGTAATGCCCAGTTCTCCATCCCCAGGAATCGCTGCTCCCATCTTGGGGTTTCGTCGGCACTCTTCCCTACAACCCCTACACATTTGCAATCAATCGTCTCGCCGTGCGACGGCACAACGGATTCGGCGTGGAATTCGCGTCCGCTTGTCGATAACGATGACGTGCGCTCATCACGGCAAGGCGGGAATTTTGCCGACTTCTACCAATGCAGGATGCCATGACCATCTCACGTCGCGATCTCATCAAGGCTGCCAGCGTCGGCTCGGCTTATCTCGCATCGATCCAGGAAGCGCCGGGCCAATTGCGAGAGCGAATCCAAGGCCCGCGCGGCTGGGTCGTCGGGCAGATGACCGGGGCCGACGCGCTGGTCGAGACGCTCATTGCCGAAGGGGCCGAATGCGTCTACGGCATTCCTGGCGCGCAGGAAAACGAGATCTGGGATTCGCTAAAAACCAAACGCCTGCCCTACCTGCTCACAACACACGAATTCTCCGCATCGACGATGGCCGACGGCTACGCACGAAGCACGGGCAAACCGGGCGTGTTGTGCATCGTTCCTGGCCCCGGCTTGACGAACGCTCTCACGGGCCTGGGCGAGGCGCTGCTCGATAGCGTGCCGATCGTCTGCATCGTCGGCGACATCTCCAACGCCCGCAACGCACGCGGATTTCAGGTCCATTGCCTCAACAACACGGCACTGCTCGAACCGGTGACCAAGCGCGTCTTCACGGCAACGAGCGTCGCGGACATTCCCAACGTGGTTCGTCAGGCGTTCCAACTGGCGCGAGCAGGCGAGCCGGGGCCGGTCGGCGTCATCATTCCGTACAACCTGCTCATCGAAGCGTGCCGCCATAACTCCGGACCGATGGAAGCGCTGGCCTCGCCATTCGATGAACAGGCATGCCGGCGGGCACTGCAACTCTTGTGCGATCGGCGACTGCGTGTCGGCATCTACGCCGGCATGGGCTGCATGGATCATGCACCGTCGATCACGCGCTTGGCGGAGCTATTGCAAGCACCCGTGGCGACGAGCATGTCAGGCAAGGGCGTAATCTCCGAGACACACCCGCTCTCCGTCGGCTGGGGCTATGGACCGCAGGGCACGCGCACCGCGGAGGATGCGTTCCGCAACCATGTCGATGTCGTGCTCGCGCTCGGCGTCAAGTTCAGCGAGGTCTCAACCGGGTTCTATTCGCTGCCACAGCATCGCCAGCTGATTCACGTAGACATCAATGAAGCCAGCCTCGGCCGCGTCATGCGCAACTCGCTTTGCGTCAATGCGGATGTTGGCGTCTTCCTCGCGCAAGCATTTGAACAAAGTGATACGATTCGCCGGGACGATAACCCGCGGCTGCGCGAGATCATCCAAACACGCAAGCGTGCCGAGGCTCGCGTCAACGAAGAGGTCTTCGCGCGAAATTGCGTCGATCCGATGCGGTTCGTGCAATGCCTGCGTCGGATGACCTGTCCCGAGGCGCTGACGTTCGTCGATGTCACGTTATCGCAATATCTGGCGAGCGAGTGCTTCACGACGACGCAGCCGCGGACGTACTTCAACCCGACAGATAATCAGGCGATGGGCTGGTCGATCCCCGCGGCACTCGGCGCCCAGAAAGCGCATCCGGGCCGACAGACCGTCACGATCACCGGCGATGGTTGCTTCCTCATGTCGGCGACGGAAATCTCGACGGCGGCCCGCGAACGCCTGCCCGTGAAGTTCTTCGTGCTCGACGATCAGGCGTATCACTACATGCAAGAATTGCAGAACCCGGCCTACCTGCGAACGACAGCGACGATCCTCGCCCGGCTCGATTACCGCTCGCTAGCGATGGGCTATGGCGTCGCGTTTCAGGAGATTCGCAACCACGACGAGATGGAGGCCCGGATGCGCAACGCTCTTCAGCACGACGGCCCGGTGCTGACTCGCGTCGTTATCGATTACCGCAATCGTCCGGTCCGGTGGCTGGCTGCTGCTCGCGCCCGTTTCGTGGCGGAGTTGTCGCAAGATCAGCGCCGACGCTTTTTGGCGAGGGTGGCATCACGGGCGCTCGATCGACATCCGCGGAATGATTAGAGAGAGTCGGGGCTGGCGTTCGCTCGTTGCTCGCTGAATCACAAACCCCATTGAACGGACGCAAAAATCTCCACAGGCATGTCCGGCGACGGTGCGAGCGTTGGCAGATGTTCAGATAATCTCGCGTGAGCGCTAAGCCGCAAGCGGAAATCAGAGAAGCAATACTGCACGCACCCAAATTTGACACATTCCACACTAGCCCGGAGCGTCAGCGCGGCAACGAGTTTTGTGCCTCGCTTATGCTTCGGGCTTGTGTCAAAACTAGTCGCGAGCAGTATGTTTTGGACTGGCAACTCCCCCCCATAATCTAATACCATACCCGTAGTGGAATGGAATCTAAGTCCGGGCAAGTGCCATTCCACCACATCCGGGGGCCCGCGGCATGGACACCAATCCGAAAGTCGATGATCCCAACGCCAAGCTTGGCTTATGGGACGCCATCAGCATCATCGTCGGCATCATCATCGGCGTCGGCATTTTTGAATTACCTCACGAAATTTTCAGACAGGTTCCCCATCCCGCGTTAGGCATTTCCGTCTGGGTCCTCGGCGGGGTACTGGCGTTTTTCGGGGCGCTGTGTTTTGCGGAGCTGGCCAGCACTTATCCGCGTTCCGGCGGTGAGTATGTTTATCTCACGCGCGCATTCGGGCCGCTTACTGGATTTCTCTTCGCCTGGGCGCAACTCACCGTGACGCGAACCGGCAGCATCGCGGCACTCGCCTATATTTTCGGCGCGACTGCGGCCCGGGTGTTTCATTGGGACGAAAAATCGGTCTTTCTCCTCGCCGGCGGCTCGGTAACGGTTCTCACGATCATCAACATCCTTGGCGTGCGCACCAGTGTGCATGCCCAGAACCTGCTCACCGTAGCTAAGGTGCTTGGCTTGCTCTCGCTGGCGTTCGTGGGCCTGGTGTGGGGAAGCGGAACCGACCCGCTGACGCCGATCCGCATCGCGCCGGTGCAGCCCTCCGAGGATCATTGGTTCATCGGCGCCATGATTCTTGTTCTGTGGACCTACTCCGGCTGGCATGAAGCCGCCTATGTCGTTTCCGAGGCCAAGAACCATGCCCGCAATATCCCGCTTGCGCTAATGCTCGGCACGGCCATCGTTACGGTGATTTATCTGCTCGTGAACCTTGCGATTCTGTCGGCGCTCGGCTTCGATGGCGCAAAGCAGGAGAACGCCGCGGCCCATGTCGTCGAGAGGATTTGGCCGACGCATGGCGCGAATGTGATGAACGTGCTCATCATGATCTCCGCGCTCGGTGCGATCAACGGCATGATCTTTACGACCGCCCGCATCTACACGGAGTTTGGCAAAGACCATCGCCTATTTAAGGTGTTGAGCCACTGGAGCAAACGCACGAAGACGCCGGCGCGTGCTCTGGCGGCGCAGTGTGTGGTTTGCATCGGATTGATCGTCGGCGTTTGGCTGGCTCGAGGCAACAGCAAAACCTTCAACGCGGCCATCACGCTCACCGCCGCGGTGTTTTGGATGTTCTTCTGCCTCACGGGTATCGCCCTGATGGTGCTGCGGACGCGCGATCCGGAAACGCCAAGGCCGTTCCGCGTGCCGCTCTATCCGTTCGTGCCATTGGTGTTCGTCGCGTGGTGTGCGTATATGGTGGTTGGCTCGGTTCGCTATGACGCCGAGAAATCGCTGATCGGGCTGCTAATCCTGGTGGCGGGATTGCCGTTCTATTTCATTCCGAAGAAGATGAAGCATCACTCCAACAAGGAAAGTGCCAACGTGTAGCCGCTCGCCTTTGGCGAGCGCGGAATGATGGTTCGCAGTCAGCGCTCCCCAAAAGCGAGCGGCTAAACGAATCACTTCACGCTGTCCACCGCGACCTCGAGGTTCTGCAAATTCTGTGGAAACCGCCGCATGATCGTGCCGAGCTTCTCGTAAGCCGATCCGCCGGTGCTTGGCCAATGCGTGAGCCAATTCATGAGCGGGCTAGACAGATGCTGCGTCACCAGGGCCTGTTGCCTCGCTCGAGTCGCCTCGCGATGGTGGTCGACGTACTGCTTACCGAAATACTCGGCGAGCATCTGGATGACGGATGATGTCAAGGGCGCAAGTGCGAATCCGTAATAACCAACGCTAAACAAGGACGCAATGATGGCAGCGATTTCGACCGCGAACTTACCTGTCCGCAGCGAATTGAGCGCTACCGGATTCTTCTCCAGGTCCTCGTAGATCGCGCGGGCGGTGCGTTCGACTTCGTCGCCGAGACTGAGCTGAAAGCCGTGGAATGAATCGTTGAAGCGTTCGCGAATCGTCTCGGCGAGGCCGCCGTTGAAGCCTTGTTGCACATGTTTCCAGAGCGGATGCGCCGGGCCAAGGCGAGCGGCTTCCTTTCGCAACTGATCGGTCCAGCCCGCGAGAGCCGCATCGAGAATGGGCCGCTCGGGCAAGCCAATGACTTCGGGCCGGGCGAACGCGGAGTTGAACAGGCGTTTTGCGAATGAGTACGGCATGCGCAGCACATCGAGGGTTTTGCTGGCGAATCGGCCGACGCCGGGAAGTTCGAGCAATTCGATCAGGCGGATCAAGGCGTCGTCGAATCGGCGGAAACGCTCGGTTGTCAGAAACTCGCGGCGATAGCGGGAGTCGAACTCCATCTGCCCTTCGCGAACGAGATTCCGCCAGGCGTCGAGTGCGGCTAAATCATCGCGAGCCACGCTGAGCAAATGTTGCTGATGCGACTTGAGAAAGTGCACTGCTGACTGCACCGTCCGCCCACGTGTGTTGGGTGCGGACTCGCCGAGCACGAAAATCTGATTCACGAGTGGCACGCGATACAGCGGCGCATTGCGGCACGGGTCAACGACCTGCGCGGGCGTGAGGTGCGGGACCGTCAGGGTTGCCACCGGCAGCGCGGGCATCTTGTCAAGCACTTCCTTCTGGAAGTGGGCGACGAACGCCGGCGCGTCGGCCTCGCGCATTTTCGTCAGCGTCACGACGACGACTTTGCCGGCTTGCAACAAGAGCCGCAGGAAATCGGTCGGCACGGCATCGTTGTAGCGTTCATCCGAAGCGACATAGACGACGACGTCGGCGAGCGCGCTGACTTCGAGCAAGCGAGGCACGTAGCCGGTGGCCGCCCAGATTGTCATGTCAGGGCAGTCCCAGACGACGAATTTTTCGAGCACGCCGAATTGGTGCGCATCCTCGCCGACGCGGCGGATTTGATAGACGTCGGCGTCAAGGCTGGCAGGCTCCGGTCGGCTTAGTCGCTGGAGCGGTCCGAGGTATCCCAGGCTAGACGGCCAAGCAATCGCACCCGTCGCTGGCACATAGGCGATCGGGTGGCGTGTGAATCCCGCCTGCGGATTCGATTCCGCGAGCACCGCCCCACAAAGCATATTTGCAATGGTACTCTTCCCCGCACCTGCGCCGCCCACGACAGCCACATGCAGCGGCGCCGCGGCGTGCCCTTCAAGCAACGGCGCCGCCACGTTTCGCACCAGCGCTGCCGCAAAGCGCAGTATCCCCGCCTGGGCCGCATGTGCCGGTTGGGTACGTGCGTGCTCCTCGAGCCAGCCGAGGTCCTCGGCCAATTCCTTCGTCAAATTCCGAATGGCGGGCTGGTCCATTATGTTAGTCCTTGGTCATTAGTCATTAGTTATTAGTCAACGGAAACCCCCATTGCGTGTTTGCTAATGACTAATGACTAATAACGAATTTCGTGCTAACCGAAACGCGTCCATCGGCATCGTGAGCGGTTTATCCAGTAGCATCTGTGTCAGAATTTCTGCAGTTCCGGTGGACAACTGCAAGCCAGCGCGGAAATGACCAGCGGCAGCGTAGAGATTGCGCGTGCCTGGGACCACGCCGATGTACGGCAAACCATCGGGACTGCCGGGACGCAGGCCTGCCCAGGTCTTTTCCACGTCCGCGTCGGCCAGCGCGGGAACGAGCGATGTTGCGAGTTGGAGCAGCGATAGCACACCCGTTGCCGTCGTCTGCTTGACGAATCCCGCATGCTCCTCTGTCGAGCCCGCGAGCACTCGGCCATCGGCACGCGGAACCAGATATTGCGAGCCGCATATCAGGATGCGCTGGAATAATCGGCGACCCGGATTCAACAGCGCAATCTGCCCGCGCACCGGTTGGATGTCGAGCATGCAGCCGACCTTCGCCAACAGCGGGGCCGACCAGGCGCCGGCGGCGATTATGAAACGATCGCCATAAAGTTTTTCGCTCGGCAAGCGAATAGCTTTAATAGAATCGCCTTCGCGGACAAAATCAGCCGCTCCCGCTCGCTCGTGGAAAACCACGTTGCCGCTCGCCAAACACGCGGTGCGGAGCGCTTGCAGGAAGCGTGGATTGCGTATTTGGGCCATGTCGGGGATTTCGAGGACGTCGCCGAGGTCGGGCGCGAGTGCCGGTTCGAGTTCGATAGCTTGGGCCGCGGTGAGTGGGCGCGTCGTCGCGCCGAGGCCGAACCATTCGTCGCCGAGATGGTGCTCGGTCCAGCGGGTGAACTCCAGACCGCCGCAGCGCTGGTAGCCGATGTTGATACCGGTACGTTCGTAAAGTTCGGCCGCTAAAGGAGGGAATAGGGTTCCGCTGAGGGCGCGAAGCCGATCAACTGGAAATTGCGAGCGCTCGGGATGGCTAGGCGGCAGAATCCCCGCGCCTGCCCAGGATGACTCCATGCCGACATCGCCTTTGTCGCACAGGGCGACGCGCACACCCTGGCGAGCCAAGTTGTACGCAGTCGTCAGTCCGATGACGCCGCCGCCCACGATGATTACGTCGCTGCCTCTCATGATGTCGTTATACTTCACGGCGAGGGAAATGACACGGCTGGTTGGTGGTTGCGTATGATGGAGGTATGTTGCACGCTTGGAAAAATGATTGCTAAGCCCGCAGGCGACGCAGGAGCCTGCGGGGTATGACCCTCGCAGGCTCCTGCGTCGCCTGCGGGCTTGCAATCTAAATATGGGGATTCTTTCATGCCCGGAATCAAACTGCTGACAAATCTCGATCCGAAGAAATGCCTGAAGGTCGCCTGGCGCACCGCCCAGGACATGGGCTATTCACTGTCGCCGATCGAGGAAGCCTCGAAGCGGTTCAGTGCAACGAAGGGCAACCTGCTGATGAACCTGATCGCCGGCCCGCTGGCACCGCGCAGCGTGTTCGAGATCACCGTCGAGAGCTACAGCGACACCAACGAGGTCTCGCTGGAAACGAATCAGCCCTGGATAACCAGCGGTGCGATCGGCGTCAGCAGAGTGCGCAAACGCGCGGATGAACTGCTCGACGCAATCGCGCGAGCGATCGAGGGTGAGGGTGGGACGATCCAGGAGCGTAAAGATTATTGAGTTTCCTTGTATTCCGCTTGCGGCTTAGCGCTCAAGGTTCGCCACGCCAGCGCTAAGCCGCAAGCGGAATGCAAAACTTTAGTAACCGCGTGCTTTATCCACCACGCACAGCAGCGTCTCGCCGGCGACGAAACGGCGAACGTTCTCGCGGAACAGCCGCCATTGCCGATCACGGGCGCCGTCCGATTGACCGCCGAGATGCGGGCTGATGACGACGTTCGGCAGCGTCCACAACGGCGACGAGTCCGGCAGCGGTTCCGGATCGGTCACGTCAAGACCAGCCCCGCCAATCGCCTGCGACTTCAGTGCATCGATTAACGCCGCCTGATCCACAAGACCGCCACGCGCGATGTTGATGAAGTAGGCTGACTTCTTCATCGCGTTCAATTGCGACTTGCCGAACATACCCTTCGTCTCTTTCGTCAGCGGACAAGCAAGCACGACGACGTCGGCCTGCGCCAAACGATCCATCAGCTTTGCGGGTGGTTCCAGGCTGAAAACGTAGGCAGGTTTGACGATTGCTTGGTTCGGATCAATCGCCATGACGCGCATGCCGAAGGCGTCGGCGCGGCGAGCGATCTGCGTGCCGATGCCGCCCAGACCGACGACGAGCATGTTCTTGCCGTGAAGCTCTTGAGCGTCCGATGCGTCTTTGACCTTCTTCCAGACATCCACCTTGCCCGCCTGCCGTTGGAGGTCCGGCGCCAGGCCGCGCGTCAGGGCAAGGAGCAGAGCCATCGCCTGGTCGGCGACGTTCGGACCATAGAGCCGAGCGGTGTTGGTGACCGTCGCCTTGCTGTTGACGACATCGGGCACGAGGTCCTTCTCGACGCCGGCGTGACTGACCTGAATCCAGCGCAATTTCGCGTTCGCCTTTACGATGTCCGCCGAGCAGAACCCGAGCACCGCATCGGCACCGACCGCTTCCTTGGCGGCTTCCTCGGCGGTTTTGACCGGAATGAAAAACACGTCGGGCGCGATGATCTTCAATTCGGCAAGCCGCGCCGGCATCAGCGCGGGCACGACGATCTTCGTCGGTGCCGTCCAGCCCTTGTCGCTCTTCGTTGGCGACGGGCCTTCGTAGATGCCGAAGTCCTCGATCAAATCCCACGGCATGGTGCGCCCGGTTAGTTCGTCGAACACATGCCGTGCTTCCGCCTTGCGGGTGCTCGCCTCGATGCCGGTCCATTCCTTGTGCCAGGGCATCTCGATGGATTTCAGGATGTCCTCAAAGTCCTTCTTGGCGGCAATGCCTTTTTTGATCTGATCGCGCATCTCACTGAAAAACCGCTGTTGTTTGACAAGCACATTCTTGTCGGCAAGCGGGCCGTGGCCGGGGCAGACAACCTTGACGTCGAGCTGTTGAGCCTTATCCAGCACGCGAATCCACGACGCCGAATCCGAATGGCCCATGTAATTGAACGCGCCGTTTGTGCACGCATCGCCGGTGCAGAGGATTTTCTGTTTCGGCAAATACAGGAACGCATCACCGGCGGTATGCGCGTGGCCGAGGAAGAGCAGTTCGACATGCTGTTTGCTATCGGAGAAGACGAGCTTTTGATCGAAGATCAGGTCCGGCACTTTGAGGTAGCTGTCGGCGATGTCCTTGCGTCCGCCTTTGCCTTTGCCAGCCTCGGCGAACTCCGCGGGCCCGTTGATACGAAGCAATCGAGCACAGTTGGCTTGCGCGATGACAGTAGCGCCGGCCTTGGCGAAGATGGCGTTGCCGTAGGCGTGATCGCCGTGATGGTGCGAATCGATGACGTAGCGGATCGGCTTGTCGGTGGTCTTGCGGATCGCTGCGATGACGTCGCCGGCTTCCTTGGGGAAGTTGGCGTCGTAGACCATGACGTAGTCTTCAAAGACGACCCAGATATTGTTCGACCCGCCGAACGGCACGCTCTTGTCGGTCGCGCTGATCGATGAATAGCGGAAGAAAACGCCCGGCGCGATCTCGGCCACATCGTTGTACTTCATCTTCGGCAGGTCTTGACCGTTTACCAAGCCGACGGTGGCGAGCGTAAGGAACAACGCGATAGCAGTTCGCATCATATTCGCTACTCCTGTTTCTTGTGTGCACGTATCGGGAATGAGGGTATTCTATGGACTACGATGTCTTCCGCTTGCGGCTTAGCGCTCACTTCGCGCAACTTGAGCGCTAAGCCGCAAGCGGCGTACGTCACAGCGCCATCCGCTTCAACAAATACGCGCCAAGCGCTCGATCGACCGGTTGATCGGTGCGCATCAGGTGATAGTCGATTCGCAGGTTCGACGCCTTTACACGTAGCTCCTTGCAAAAGGCGTCGATGTTTTGCCGATACGCCTCGCGCACGCCAGCCGGGTCCGCGAGCCGAAGCTCCGCGGGATTCTCGATGTGGCGAAACTGAGCGCGGCGCGTAAACGGGAACTCGATCTCCTCGGGAGCGAGAATGTGAAACAGCATGATCTCATGTCGGCGATGGCTGAGGTGCCGCAATGCATGGATGATGTGCGGCAAGCTATCAAAGCAATCGGAGAAGATGAGCAGCATGCCGCGAGCGCGGATGCGCATGGCGAGGCGGTCCCACACATGCGCGAGGTTTGTTTCGCCGCCGGGCGCCGCAGACTCCAGCGTTTGTAGGATATGCGTCAACTGCTTGGAAGACGATTTCGGCGGCAACATCGCGCGGATGGCGTTGTCGTGCGTGACCAGGCCAACGGCATCGCGCTGGTGCAGCATGAGGTACGCCAGCGACGCCGCCAAATACTGGGCATACTGAAATTTGCTTACCCCTGCGCCGCGATAGCTCATGCTGCCGGAGGCATCGACGATGAGGTGGGCGTGCAGGTTGGTTTCTTCCTCGTGTTCCTTGATGTAGTAGCGATCGGTCTTGCCGAACACGCGCCAGTCGATGTGCCTGATCTCGTCGCCGGGATAATATTGGCGATGCTCGGCAAATTCGACGCTGAACCCATTGTAGGGACTTTTGTGTACCCCGCTCATGACGCCTTCGACGACGTTGCGCGCAATTAACCCCAGGCGCCCAAACTTGGCGAGCACTGTCGGATCAAAGATGGATGGCTTTTTCGGCATTTGGCAAATATTATTTGTTTAGCCGCTCGCCTTTGGCGAGCGCGGGCGCGGCGAATAAGCGGTTTGCGCCGCTCCCGCGCTCGCCAAAGGCGAGCGGCTAAACGGCCTAAAATTACCCCAATACTTTCGCCGCGGCGGCTTCCTGCGGACGCGGCATATCCTTCAACAATCGCTCAACAACCTGATCGGTGGTTATACCCTCGGCGTCGGCGTGGAATGTGGTCACGAGCCGATGACGCAGGACCGGGCAGGCGACATCGCGGATGTCATCGGTTGTCACATGCAAACGGCCGTGGATGATCGCCCGTGCCTTGCCCGCCAGGATCAGGTATTGGCTCGCGCGCGGCCCAGCACCCCAGGCGATCAGTTCGGCCAAGAACTTCGGCGCGTTCGCTTCCTTCGGCCTGGTCGCTCGCACAAGATCGACGGCATACTGAAACACGTGATCGGCAACCAACACTTGCCTCACTAGTCCCTGTAAACGCATGATCTTCTCCGCCGACAACACGCGCTGAACCTCCGGCGGCTTTCCTGCGGTCGTCTGTTTGACGATCGAAAGTTCTTCATCGCGGCTCGGATAGGTCACCGCAATCTGAAACATGAAGCGGTCGAGTTGAGCCTCGGGAAGCGGATACGTGCCCTCCTGCTCGATCGGGTTCTGCGTCGCCAGCACGAAGAACGGTTCCGGCAGGTGATACGTATTCCCGCCTGCCGTGACGTGGTGCTCTTGCATCGCTTCAAGAAGTGCGGCCTGCGTCTTCGGCGGCGTGCGGTTGATCTCGTCCGCGAGGATCATGTTCGCGAATAACGGCCCCGGCAGGAATACGAACTTTCGCTGATGCGTCGCCGGGTCGTCCTGGAGAATGTCGGTCCCCGTAATGTCTGCGGGCATCAAGTCCGGCGTGAACTGGATGCGTTTAAACGACAGGTCAAGAATCCGCGCCAACGAACTGACGAGTAGCGTCTTCGCCAAGCCCGGAACGCCAACGAGCAGGCAATGCCCACGGCTGAATAGGCCAATCAGTAGTTGCTCGATGACTTTATCCTGGCCGACGATCACCCGTCCCAGTTGCTCGGTCAAGGCGCGAAAGGTGTCGCGCAGCTCGGCAATCATCGATTCCTCGGCGGAGGTTGGCATGCGTTTTGCTCGTTAGGAATGTCGTCGGCTGGGTAGGATGTCATCATTATCGCATGGGTAAAAATACGGATTCGGGCCTGAAATTGGAGATGTGAAGAATTCGTGACACCGAAGTATATGAAGTGAGGTATAGCTTATCACGTTCATGTTTGTTTTTTCCGAGCCTGAGCGCCAGCGAAGAGCCAAGCGGTGCCCTTCGCTGGCGCTCAGGCTTGGACGGTCACTTCCTTCAGGAGGCAATATCATGGCCAAGCATCTTCGCACACTTGGTGGCGTCTTTGTGATCGCGCTGACGCTGAGCCAAACGGCTTGCGTCGTCGAATCGTAGCATCCGCTGTCCGATCCGGAGACCGCGACATTCGACGAGCGCCTGTTCGGAGAATGGCGCCAGGACGACGGCGATGGGAATTTCGTGCTTTACTTCATTGGCAAGACCGACGGTGAGGTTGACAAAGCGCCGAAGGGGTTGTTGGGTGTTCACACCGTTCGCGTTAACACCAAAGCAAAAGCAGTTGCGAGTTCAGGAACGCCGCTCTATGGCTTTTCATCCAAGATTGGTTCGAGTGATTTTCTCAACTTGCTTGAGCTGAAAAAAGCGAACGACCAACCTCTGACGTGGGAGAGCAAGGAAGCCAAGAAGTATTTACCGATGAAATACGCCGTCGAGCCGAATCGGCTCACGGTGTGGAACCTTGACCTGGAGGCCACGGCCAAGGAAGTGGAAGGCGGGAAGCTCGCAGGGAAGGTGAACCGCGGAATGAACAAAATGATTCAAAGCGTATTCCTGACGGACTCGACGGAGAAGCTGCGCGGCTATTTTGAAAAAGGCGGGAACAAGACGCTGTTCAACGACAAGAATAAACTCGTGCTTGAACGGGTGAAGTGGTAGCAGATGTTCCGTTTGCCGCTTAGCGCTCGCGTGGCGCCTTTGCGAGCGCTAAGCCGCAAGCGGAATACGAATGCGGCTATTTCTTTTCGGGTTGCCCCGCGGTGAGGCGCACCGAGAACGTGAACGGCCCCGTGCTTTGGCCACCCAGGCTGGTGGCGACGATCCGATACTTGCCACTCTCGGTGGCGCGGTGGTTGATGCGCGAATCGAGGCCGACGAAGTCATCGTTCTGGGCCAATACGCGCCCGTTCGGATCGAGTAGATAAAGGTAGGCGTCCATCGCTTTGCTGGCGTGATCGATTTGGTAGGTAGAACCCTTTTCGAGTTCGACAATGAAGGTCTTGGCGATTTTGTTTCCATAACGCGGATCGGTGGGCAGTATCACGCCGTTGTGGGCTACTTGACCATTTTGCAGCTTGAGGTCGATCGGCTTTCCTTCCTCGCCCGAGAGCTCCTTGATCGTCAGCGTGAAGCGCCCCGTTTGGTTTTGAAACTGCGAGGTGACGACGATCTCGAAATCTTCGGTCTTCGCCGGACGATGCACGAAAAACGACGACTGTCCGCCCGCGGGATCGAATCTGCCCGTGCCGGCGGCGCCGACCTGGCCGGCGCCGTTTTCGATGCGAAGGTACGGCTGGAATGTTTGGCTTGCAAGCTCCAGCAGATAGCCCTTGTCCTTCTCCATCTTGAATGTGAAGGTCTTGCAATGGCTGTTGGTCACTTTGTCCTTCAGGTCAACGTTCAGGATTTCGCCAGACACCACGATCGGCTCAGCCGGTTTCGCCTTCGCTTTTTCTTTCGCTTTGTCCTTGGCGTCCTGAGCGGCGAAAGTGGAGCCAAGCAGCAAGCTGACAACGGCGAAACAAGCAATGCGTATGAGCTGGGACTTCATCGTGATAACTCCGTGTTGGGTGATCGTGAGCGTAGACTTGTAGAGATGAGTTTACACGAGACTGGACGACGGGACAAGCGGAGATGGGGTTACGTTTAGCCGGTCGCCTTTGGCGAGCGCGCCGTCGCGCTCGCCAAAGGCGACCGGCTAAACGAATTTGCGATAACTACTTAGCCAGCTTCGCGACGATGGCCGCGACTCGCTTGGAATCGCCACCGGCATCGCCGATGGGGCTGATGTCGGCAACCTTGCTGTCGAGACCGATGACGACGGTATAACGACCGATGGTTGCACCGCGGTCGGCTTGGCCTTTTTCGCCATTTTCGTTGATGGTCGGCGATTTGCCGCCCTTGCCAACCGGAACGCCGAACGCCTTGGCCACGTCGCCCTTTTCGTCGGCGAGCAGGCTGAACGGCAGCTTGTGATGCGCCTTGAAGAGCTTGTGGGTGGCAACGGAATCACCGCTCACGCCGAGCACGACGACGTTCTTGCTGCCGAGCTTTTCGATATCATCGCGGAAGCCGCAAGCTTGCTTGGTGCAGCCGCCGGTGAAGTCGGCGGGGTAGAAGTAGAGAACGACGACCTTCTTGCCAACGATGTCCGTCGACTTGACCGCTTTGCCGTTCTCGTCGACGCTTTCAAACGCGGGCGCGGTGTCGCCGGCTTTCACTTTCAGCTCCACTTTTTTGACTTCTTTCTTTTTGTCCTTGGCTTTGTCCTGGGCGACGATGGCATCGCCGAAAACCAGGCCAAGCACGCTCAGCATGAAGAAACCGCACAGACTCTTCGTCAACAAACGCATGGAGGACTCCTCAACGGGTGTAACGGGGAACGCTTGAAAAGATTCGCGCCAAACGACATTCGCTTGGCGATTTCAGGCAGGTATGCTTACAATAAACACTGGCCTTCGCAACGTCAACGGCCTGCGGATCGTAGGTCAGGCTTTCCAGCCTGACGTTGCTTGCCCTTGATCGTAACAATGCGTCAGGCCGCAAAGCCTGACCTACGAACGAGCGCTGTCGATCTACGATGTTAGACGCACAAATCACGCGTTTCATTCAACAGAATTTCGCTTAGAAAGGATATTCAGATGATAGGTATCAAACTCAATCCCACCCAATTCCTCGATTTCGTTTGCGAGGAACTCCGCAAGATCGACCCTGCCCAAATCCAGGCCCTCGCCGACGCTATCTACGCCTGCTACAAATCACGCAACACCGTCTACGTCATCGGCAACGGTGGTAGCGGGTCGAATGCCTCACACCTCTGCGAGGACCTCGGCAAAGGCTCGCTTCGCCGCGAAGACTTCGACAACGACGCCAAAAAACGCCTGCGCATCATGAGTCTGACCGACAACACGCCGTACATTCTTGCCTGGGGCAACGACGAAGGCTTCGACCGCGTCTTCTCTGAACAGCTGAAAAACTTCGCCATGCCAGGCGACCTGCTCATCGCCATCAGTGGATCGGGCAACAGTCCCAACATCCTTCGAGCCGTCGAGTGGGCAAACAACCATCAACTCGTCACCGTCGGCTGTACCGGCTTCACCGGCGGTAAGCTCAAGAACATGGCCCAGAAGGTCCTGCACGTGCCGCTCGACGACATGGGCATCGTCGAATCGATCCACCTCACCGCGTTCCATTGGGTCGTGGATGACATGCACCGCCGCATCGGCATGGGGCAGGGGGATTGAGCTATTCCGCTTGCGCCGTGAACGCTTAAATCCTGTCAGAGCCACGCACGAAGTAAGTGGTTCCGACGTACCACGCTTGCAAATTCGACCACTGACTTCGTGCGTGGCTCTGACAAATGAAACTTATGACTATGCATCGCATCTTACTCGCCCTCGGCTTCCTTCCGCTGTTCACCGACACGCTACTCCCGCAACCCGCGACCGGCACCATCACCGGCGTCGTCCGCTACACCGGTGTTGTTCCGCCCAACCAACGCATCAACCTGACCGATGGTCAACTCATGCTGCACAACGACATCGTCGTTCACGCAAAATCGAAGGGCCTGCGCGATGTGGCCGTCGTTCTCGACTGGAAGGACAAGGTGCCTGCCGACGCGAAGGCGATGCCCGTGTTGATCGATCAACGCGACATGATCTTCGTGCCGCGCGTTGTGACCGCACAGGAAGGGCAGAAGTTGCGGTTCGAGAACAATGATCTCTACAATCACGGCGTCAACGCGATTTCGATTCACCCGGAGAACGTGTTCAACGTCACAACGCCGTCGGGCCAACCGTTCGAGCACAAGTTCAAATGGCAGAAGACCCCGATCCAGATCGGCTGTGTTCTGCATAGCTGGATGCGAGCATGGGTGATACTTGCTCAGCATCCCTACCACGCCGTCACCGATGCGAGCGGCAGCTTCAAGATCGCGAACGTCCCCGTCGGCAAACACACGCTGGCGTTCGTCCATCCCGACACCAATCACCGCGAGACAGTCACCATCGAGGTGCGGGCGGGCAATACCGCCAACGTGATGCTGGAATGGAAGAAGCTGGGGAAGTGACCCGATCGGTTCTGTATTCCGCTTGCGGCTTAGCGCTCATGTTGGAATTTTCCGAGCGCTAAGCCGCAAGCGGAAACCAAGAAAATTTCACTCCGTCTTCGGAAACGGCAGCGCCCCTTCGACTATCCAGCGACGCACGACATCGATCTCTTGCTCGGACAAGCGTTTCCTTTTTCCTGGCGGCATACGTGCTTCTTCATCGTCCGTCGTCAGCAGCTTGAACAATTCCGACTCCTCCGGCTTGCCGGGCACGACCACTTTTCGCACCGTCACGAGCAAGCGATGATGCATGATCTTGATGCCGCTCTCCGCCTTCGCTGATTTGTGACACTCGTAGCAATGTTTGTGGAAAATCTTCTTGGTCTGGACCGCCAATTTTGAGGATGGCTCGGCCGACGACACCGGCGCCTGCGGATCCACAGGAGGCAAAGGCGGGGCGCCGCCGAGGATCCAATCGGTGAGAATCGTTAACTCCTTCTCTGACACGCGCGGCAAGCGCAGCTCTTCTTCTTCGGGCGGCATTGAGCCATCCGCAATGCGTTGAATCAGTCGCGAGTCGCCTGGCGACCCCGGCACGACAATGCGGCGAACGCTGTCAACGAGTTGCTGATGATTCAAGATGTCGAGGTTCTTCTCGACGATGTTGAATTCGTCGCCGTGACATTCGTAACAGTTGCGCTGTAGGATCTCACGCACCAGCGGCGCTTGCTCCTCGGCTTTCTGGCGCAGCCTCTGCTTGGTCTCCTCGATATTTTCGAGTGCCTGATCGGGCGTACGAAACAGCGCGATGAGATACCCCAAGCCGACGCACGCCAGCACGAACAACGCCAGCGCGAGGGCCACGGCTTGCGGATGACGGCGGGCGGCTTTTCCCGCTCGCCGAATCGGGCCGATGTGGCGTGCCGTCACAGGTTGGCCATGCAGAAAACGGCGGAGATCGTCGGCCAAGGCGTGCGCCGATGTGTAGCGTTGGCCTGGCGACTTCTCCAGGCACTTCAGGCAGATCGCTTCGAGATCGCGCGGCACGCCAACGGCGAACCGCGATGGCGGCGTCGGTTCGTTTGCAACGACCTGCCGCAGCGAATCGAGCGGACTGATTCCTTGAAACGGCGGTCGGCCAGCGAGCAACTCGTAAAGAATCGCGCCGAGGGCGTAGACATCGGTGGCGGGGCCGATCAATTCTTTTTTGCCTTCGGCTTGTTCGGGGGCCATGTAGCTGGGCGTGCCAAGGATCTCACCGGTGTGGGTTTGGGCGGAATCGTCGTCGAGGCGTTTCGCCAGGCCGAAGTCGGCGATTTTGGGTGTGCCGTCGGCGGCGAGCATGACGTTGCCCGGCTTCAGATCGCGATGGACGATGCCGTGTTCGTGGGCGAAATGGGCCGCCTTCGCCAGCGTTTCGACCAACTCGGCTGACTTTCGTGGCGTGAGGGTTTCGCGCGTCAAGAGCTGCGCCAGGCTGCCGCCGGTAACGTATTCCATCGAGAAGAACGGTCGGCCTTTGACTTCATCGACCTGGAAGATTTGCACGAAATTGGGATGCAGCAACCGCGCCGCCGCCTCCGCCTCGGTGCGAAATCGCGCGATCGCCTTAGGCCCAGCCCGCGCGTTGGAGATCATCTTCAGCGCGACGGTGCGCGACGGCTTGAGTTGCCTCGCCTCGTACACGACGCCCATGCCGCCTTGGTCGATGATACGAAGAACATCGTATCCCGGAATCCGCGGCAACGGCTCGGCATCGGCGTGAGCGATTTCCGTCGGCCCATGCACCGTGAGCCGCGGGTCGGGATGGGACACGCCGAGGACCGATTCCATGTTCGTGACCGCATGAATCCGCGCCGCCAGTTCGCCTACAAATTCCGTGCAGTCCGCGCAAAGCTCCTCCGGCAACACGTCGCGCCCATCCTGGCGAGCGGTCTCCCAGCGGTGCATCAATTCGTCAATCGGATGATCCGTGGTCATCGACAGTGTGGCCTTCAAGGACGTTGACGAGGGCGGCGAAATCGCCGTCCCGTCAAGAAACGGCAAACCGGTCGCCAGGCGCAGATCATTGCGTTGTGTGAATTATCGCGTGAATTCAGAGCGGCGGCAATGGGGAAAGCACGATATCACTTTCTTAGGCGTCGGATGCCACTACCCATGTGGGTTTCTGAAAGAACGGGAAGTGTTGGCGAAGTCCAAATGAAAAATGGGGAGGCGCCGCATATCCAAGGCTGACTCGATTTGCCGTACCGATCAAAACGGTTCCGAGCCGCGACCGTCAGAGAGCGGCCGACAATGTGCGCACGGCATCAGTCGGCCACTCCCTGACGGTCGCGGCTCGGAAAAGCGTTTGAACCCCCTCCCTCACCTCTTCCACACCCGATGCAGCTTGCACAGCGCATCATGCCAGCGGCGTTGCACGGTCCGTAGCGATATTTGCAGCACCTCGGCGGCGTCGGCTTGCGACAAGCCCTGGTAAAAGAGCAGGCCGACGATGTCGCGCTCCTCTTCCGGCAGCAGGCCGATCTGCTCGTGCAGTTCGGTCCATTGGGCGAGCGAATTCAGCTCGTCGCGGGACTCGGGTTGATCCAAGTCGTCGCGGCCGTGGCTGTCGTGATTGGCGCCGATGCCCTCGGCGCCGTAATAGTGCCGGGCCAGGTCGATCAACTCGCGGCGAATTTGCAATGTTGCCAGCGCGAAGAAGTCGCGCGACGTCTGCGGCTTGACGGACTTGATCGCGCTGACGAGCCGAACCAGAGCGTTTTGCAGAACGTCATCGGTCTCCGCCCAACGACGCACACGCTGAAAATCGCCGAGCATGCGGCGAGTCAGAAACGTGAGCCGATCGCGGTAGTTGTGCAAAAGAGCGTCGAGCGCGGCGTTATCCCCCGCGACGGCGAGCGGCAGCAACTGGGGCATCAGCGAAATCTGGCTGTTGGGATCAGACATTGGCATTCGCTTCATCGAAGCTTCTGGATGGCTACACGTACCTACACTATATCCCACTCGAATTGCGATCGACCATCATGCCGTTTGGGTTTTCCACAAATTTCCTCTTGCTTCGTGCGAGTAATCTGGGAAAATAGGCTGATAGATATTGGCATGTGCATACGTTGTTCAAAAGGGGGCTTTCATGAACACGGGCTGTGATTCGTTCCGCCAAGTCAATCGCCGCGACTTTCTCCGCATCGGCGGGGCCACGCTGTGCGGCGTCAACCTGCTGGACTTTGTCGCATCGCAAGCGCGGTCCTCGCCGCGTGTCGCTCGGCCCACTCCGAAGCAGATGATCTGCGTCTGGTTGGCCGGCGGGCCGCCGCATACGGACATGTTCGACATGAAGCCCGATTCAGGGGCGGACTATCGCGGCGAATTTCGGCCGATCCGCTCGAACCTGCCAGGCCTCGACGTGTGCGATCTGATGCCACGCCTCGCTCAGCAAGCGAACAAATACACGATCATCCGCTCCGTCACGACGATGAACCGCCCCGGCGATCACTCGCGGGCGCCGATGTATTGGCTCACCGGCAACCCACGACTCCCCAGCGGAACTCCGCAGTACCCGATGTACGGCAGCGTCGTCTCGCGTCTGCAACCGGGGCCGGACGATCTGCCGACGTTCACGGTGCTGGGCAAGATCGACCATCACATTGGCAACGCGATCGCGCCGAGCTTCCTTGGCCCGGCGTACAATCCGTTCATCTTCGATCCGCTCGAAGCACGCAATGACGTAGCCCGCATGCTGACGCCGCAAATCGAACTGCCGACGTTCCAGCGTGACGCCGACCTGCTCCGCGCCGTTGACAATCGCTTGCGCCGACAAGACGCGCTCGATCCGGTCATTGCCGGGCTCGATCGCAATCAGCAGACGGCGTTCGACTTATTGCGCTCGCCAAAACTGCGTGAAGCGCTCGATCTCTCGAAGGAGCCACGCCACGTCATCGACCGCTACACCGGCGGCGAGATGATGCGCACTCGCTATCCATCGGGCAACGTGCGGCATTTCCTGATGGCACGCCGATTGATTGAGGCGGGCGTGCCGAACGTGCACTTCAGCTTCGGCTACTGGGATTGGCATGGTGAAAACTTCGTCGCGGGCCGACAACAGATTCCGATGTTCGATGTCGCGATGTCTGCCCTGCTCGACGATCTCGATCAGCGTGGCCTACTCGAGAACACGATCGTGCTCGCGCTAGGCGAAATGGGTCGAACGCCGCGATGTGGCACCACCGCCGGCGCTGGCCGCGATCATTGGGATTACGCACAGTTTGTGCTAGCAGCAGGCGGCGGGTTCCGGCGCGGCTGCGTCGTCGGCGCGACGGATCGCAAGGGCGAACACGTCACCGACAACTTCTACAAAGTCGAAAGCTTCGGGGCGACGCTGTATCACCTGCTCGGCATCAACCCACATACCGTCGTCAACACGCTCAACAATCGGCCCATCCGCCTCATTAACGAGGATGCCCCGATCATCCGCGAGGCGATTGGGTGATTCACGGCGAGGAGCGAGAAACATGCAAGATGTCATAATCGCACCGATCGGATGGGAGCGGGCGCTCATGGCAGCGGAAAAAGTCAAGGAGCGGTTACGCAGAGCCACCAAAGCGCTCGATGACGCGATGGTTCTATACGCTGTCGTCGGCGGCAATGCGGTTGCCGAATGGATAGCAAGGGTTGATGAAGGTGCAGTGCGGAATACACGCGATGTCGATCTGTTGATCCGCCGCGCCGATTTGGAATTTGTTCGCGCCGCCCTGGAATCCGCGGACTTTGTCTACCATCACCTTCTCGACGTGGACATGTTTATCGACGGACCGCAGGGGCGACCGAGTGAAGCCGTTCACATCCTTTACGCTGGCGAGAAGGTGCGGCCCGAAATCGAGCATAGATTTCCGGATTTGCATGAATCTGAGCGTGCAGCCGAGTTCCAGGTAACATCGCTGCCGGCACTGGTTCGCATGAAATTGATTTCCTATCGCCGCAAGGACCAGGTTCACCTGCTGGACCTGATCGGCGTGGGCCTGATCGACGCGACCTGGCCCGCCCGTTTCCCGCCGCCGCTGGGTGATCGATTGCAGGTGCTGCTGGACGATCCGAATGGGTGACCGGATTTGACGAAGAGATGGGCACCGCCGGCGCTGGCCGCGATCACTGGGATTACGCACAGTTTGTGCTTGCAGCAGGCTGCGGGTTCCGGCGCGGCTGCGTCGTCGGCGCTACCGACCGCAATAGCGACCAGGTTACCGACAATTTTTACAAGGTCGAAAGCTTCGAGGCGACGCTGTATCACCTGCTCGGCATCGACCTACACACAGTCGTCAACACGCTCAACTATCGGCCCCCGCCTCATCAACGAGGGCCCCGATCATCCGCGAGGCGATTGTTTGATCGGCCTGTCACCACTGAGCTTCGTTATGAGGCGAAGGTCCGTGGTGATCTGGATTACTTCTGTTTCTTCTTCGCTTCATCCGCGGCCAACTTTTGGCGCTGAGCATCAGCAAGCGCGGATCGCGTCAACTGCTCTTGCTTCCGGAGTTGCACGCGGACCATTTCAATCGCCCGCTGATCTTCTTGGCGAAGCTTCTCAATGGCTCGTTGCCCCTCTTGCCGAACCTGCTCGATGGTTTTCTGGAGTTGTCCGCGGATTACCTCGGTGTTTTTGCGTGCAGCCTCTTCCCGGACATTCGCTTCCTTGATTTGTTTAACTCGGTTATCAATGTCCTTCTGTAATTTCTTGGAAATTAAATCGAGTTCCTTGATGCGTTGCAACGGCGAGGCCTCGAGTTGAGCCTTCGCTGCAATGGCCTCGCGCTCGGCGGTTTCCACGCGGGTTACCGCGGCGGCGGCGAGTTTCTTTTCTCGATCCACATCCTGTCCGAGCGCGGCTGTTAGCGACTCCAGTTCTTTTACTCGCTCTTCCGTCGGCGCGGCCTCGACAAGTGCAAGCGCGGCAGCGGTCTGCTTTTTTTGCCCATCCAGCTCCTTCCTGAGCTTGGCGTTTATCGATTCCAGCGCTGCCAATAGTTCGGCATCGCCCGGTCGTTCGGCGGTCGATTCCGATGCGACATCTTCGCTGATCGGCGTATCAACGTCAACAACACCGATCGCGTATCCGCCCGCCCCGCCGACAAGCAACGCGGCCAAGGCCAGGACGAGCCAGCCGATCGGACCAGTCGAAACTGGTGGCACGGCTTTCTTGATTGCCGGCGCCGGCGCGGGGCGTGGCACCGCTACTCCACAGGCCGGACAATTTCCACCGACTAACTCCGCTTCAGTCGCCGGAAGGTCGCAATGCGGACAACGAATAATCTGCATGTTCAATCTCATCGATTTTCAGTTAATGAATAAAGCGTCTACGGCGAGACGGGTTCTCAATGCTGCAACAAAAACTCGCGAGTGTTCAGCAGGCTCCACATCACGCCGCGCAAGCCCTCGGCGGGGGTGGGTGATTCGCGTAGGTAGGTCATGCACGCCTTGCGTTCGGCGTCACTCGGCATACGGCTCAGCGTCACGAGGTAAACCTCGTCGATGCGTTTCGCGTCGTCGGTGTGCGATGTCAGAATGCGAGCGACGTTGCCCTTGTCGTCGGCAATTTTTTGCCGCACGCGCGGATGGTTGGCGATGCTTAGCACTTGCAGCACCGATGCGTTCGAGTCGCGCTCGCAGTCGCATTGCACGCCGCTGTTAC
Source organism: Singulisphaera sp. GP187 (assembly GCA_945861245.1). Lineage (GTDB taxonomy): Bacteria > Planctomycetota > Planctomycetia > Gemmatales > Gemmataceae > SIAQ01. The sequence goes on along the minus strand of CAMAUE010000011.1, from coordinate 39,203 downwards.
GCTGCGGACGGCCGAACTGCTCCAGCATGAACGTGACGAACGCATTCTTGGGCGGATACGGAATCTCCACGGTCTTCCACTCCGCCTTCCAGTGATAGAACTTCATCTCCATGTCTTCACTCACACCCGTCGCCTGATTCAGAGCGTCGACGAGCACCTCGGCCGGCAGGCGGCGGAAATAGAAGTAGGCGTAATTCGAGCGATCGGTGCGGTTCTCGGCCACCGCGTCGCTCGATTGCTGATACGTGCGGCTCGCCAGGATCGTGCGGTGCAGCCAGCGCAGGTCGTACTTGTTCTTGATGAAGCCCTGGCACAGTTCGTCGAGCAGTTCCGGATGGCTCGGCGGATTCAGCGGCGACAGGTGATCGGGCGGATCAATAATGCCGCGACCCATGTAATGCGCCCAAACGCGATTGACGATCGACTTCGCGAAGAACGGATTGTCGGCCCGACGCATCCAGGCGACGACCAGGCCACGCGGGTCTTGATCTTTGGCGATGTCGAGATTTTTCGTGTCGCCGAGCAGGCGATAAACGCGCGACTCTTGCGTGCCCAGCGGGCTGGTGACCTTGGCGATGCGATCGGCGGCTGCGGGCAGATGCTGTACCTCCGCGTGCATGATGCGTCGGCCTATCTCGGGCAGCGCCTTCGCACGCCGTTCGAGGGTGCCGACCTCTTGCTGGAATTTCTTCAGCGCTTCTTGGGCCGCCGTGCTCTTTGTGCCCTTCGACTCGGCATCGAGTTTCTTGCCGACGGTATCGCGCATCTGCTTGGCTTGATCGGCGAGCTTCTTGGATTCCGCGTTCATGTTTTTGACGTAGGCTGCGGCCTCGGGAAATTGTTTCTCGTTGCCTCCCTGGAAGCCCGGCTGGCGCACGTTCATGAAGAAGTTGGCGAAGCTGAGCAAATCGTCCTGCTGCCAAACATCGTGCGGATGGCGATGGCATTGTGCGCATTCGAGCCGAAGGCCGAGGAAAGCGTGCGCGACTTGCAGCGTACCCGACACGCCCGCAGACGCGCGGCGTTGCCAGTAGAGGTCGAGCGTTTGGCGTTTGCTGTAAAGCTCAATATCGGTCCGCGGCGTCGTGTAGCCTTCGCTCACGGCGACGACTTCCTTGCCCCACGTTTCAAGCGGTCGGCCCTCGCGGCTCGTCGCCGTCAGGATGCGTTCGACGAGTTGATCGTACGGCGTATTCTCCTCCAGGCGAGCGCGGATCCATTGTTGAAAGCGCGGTGCGTCTTGCTCCATGCTCATGCCGTCGGCGTAGACGCCGTAGTCGTTGCCGTTGAGGATGTCGCAAAACTTCAACGTCCACACCGCCGCGTGGCCGGGCCGTTTGAGGAGCTCGTCAATTTTCCGTGAGCGCTTGTCGGCCTGCTTGTCGTCGAGAAACTTGCGAACATCATCGGGCGTGGGAAGTTCACCCGTCACGTCGAGCGAAACCCGGCGAAGGAACGTCACGTCGTCTGCCAGGTCCGCATGCGGTATGTTCAATCGTTTCAGCTTTGCGAGAATGTGCTGATCGATAAAGTTGTGCGGTTTGACATTCAGCACGGCCATCGCGCCATCGCGCGGCGCCAGTACAAGCGAAATGGCTGATTCGGAACGAAACCGCACGAGCAGCGCCGCATCGCCGGCTGATTTGACAACGACCTGTCCGTCACGATCGACGGTGGCGACGGCGCGATCCATTGACTCGAAGGCGCAGAGCCGCGTCACGTCCTCAACGCTGCCATCGGCGAATGCCGCCGTCACTTTGAGGCGATACGTACCACCGGGTTTGGTAGTTTGCTCGCCAGGAGTTATCGTGAGCTTCTTCAGGCGTGAGGGATCGACTGCATCGAGTGGGGAACCGGCGGCGATCCAGCGACGCAGCAGTTCGTAATCCGGGCTGCCGACCTCCATGCGTCGGCCTCCCGCGTGAGCGATTTCGCCGGTCGCCTTCAGCAGCAACAGGCTGTTGGCCGGATCGTTGAGGTTAAGCCGCCGACCGCCGATGTCGCGAAGCATGCGAGTATGATCGAGAGCGGGGTCCGCACCGAACAGCGTCAAGCGAAAGCCGTTCTGCCCGTTGACCGCGCCGTGGCAACCGCCGCTGTTGCAGCCCAGCTTGCTAAACACCGCCGACACCTCTCGACTATAGCGCGGCGTTTCGTCGGCGTGCACTACGGTGATCGTGCTGCTGCCAATCAACAGCAACATCCATCGGATCGAGCCAACGCGATTTGCAAAAAGCGTCATGGGATTTCTCGGCGAAGGTAGGACTAAGCGACACTCGTGGCCATGAGAGAATTCTATCCGCGCTTCATGATTATCGCCACCGACAACTGTGGATTATTTTACGTGAACCGCCCGCACCAACGACAGGAATGCGCCCTATCGCTCGAGAGCCTAGCCAACGAGCGCTTGGCCAACCGCCGGTGGCCAAGCGATTTTGCACTATTCCCCCAGTTCTTTATGCGGCTGTAGGGGATGTTGACCACGAAGCCGGGTGAGGGAGGGGTGGCGTCTGAATGCAATATTTTTGTCTGCGTATAGAAAGAATGCAACGATATCACACCTACCCCAGCACCTCACGCCGTAACTCACCATCACCCGCGATCGGATACGGCCGGCCCAAGGCATCGGGAACGTGCGTGTGCGGGTCGATGCCGAGCAGGTGGAAAGCGGTGGCGAGGATGTCTTTGGGCGAGACGGGCGTGTCGCGGACATCGCCGCCGATGTTGTCGGAGCTGCCGACGACTCGGCCTTTGGCGATGCCGCCGCCGGCGAGGACGCTGGAATAGACGCGCGACCAGTGATGCCGGCCGGCGCCGCGCGGGCGCGAATCGATCCGCGGCGTGCGGCCATGTTCGCTGATGCAGAAGACGAGCGTGTCGTCGAGCAGGCCGCGCTGGCGCAGGTCGTCGATCAGCGTTGGGTAGGCGAGATCGAAGCCGGGGAGGAGATATTCCTTGAGGCGAGGGTAATGGTTGTTGTGAGTGTCCCAGGCACAGTTGCCGAATTGACCGTAGCCGTCCCAGAAGACGGAGACGAACTTCGTGCCGGCTTCGACCAGCCGCCGGGCGGCGAGGCACGATTGGCCGAACAGCGTCATGCCGTAGCGTTCGCGCATGGCCATCGGTTCGCGGGCGATGTCGAGGGCGTGATGCACGGCGTTCGACGTGAGCAGGCTGTAAGCACGTTGGCGGTGATGGTCGTAGATGTGGCCGGTTGAATCCAGATTTCGCTGAGCTTGCTCGAATTGGTTCAAGAGCGATTGGCGAACATTGAGGCGTTCGATCGGCACGTCGTCGCGCAGGCGGCTTTCGGTGGAGAGGATGAATCGGCCATCGGGCAACGTCCCGCCGAACGGATCGTGGAAGTCGCGCGTTTGGCCGTCGGTGTAGCGCGGCACGGTGCGTGTGCCTGGGCCCGTGAAGTCGGTCCAGAGCGGGTCGTGGGCCTGGCCGAGGAACGCGGCGAACGGCCCGGCGTTGACGAGCAGTTCGGTCTTCGAATTCAGCATCCACGGCAGGGCGATATTGCGCGGCATCGAATTCTCGGCTGGCCGACGTCCCAGATAGTCCACGACCGAGCCGATGTAGGGCCAATGCCGGCTGTCACGCGGGCGGTTTTCGAGTTCCGGCGTGTACGTCGGAATCCCGCTGACGGCATAGGCGACGCCGTGTTCCGCGTAGCGATGCGTCATCGAACGCACGACGGTCACCTGATCCATGATCTGGGCGGTGCGTGGCAACAATTCGCAAACGCGCAGGCCCGGAACCGCCGATTCGATCGAGCCGATCTCGCCGCGAATCTCGGCGATGGCGTCGGGCTTCGGGTCAAACGTCTCGTGTTGCGGCGGCGAGCCATAGAGAAAAATGAGGATGCACGCCTTCGCCTGGCCGAAACGCGACGCGGCCGACGAGCGCTCTGCGCCAAGCGCGAGATGATCGGCCAGCCCGAAGCCAAACGCCCCGAGGCTGCCCAACGAGAGAAACTCACGGCGCGACAGGCCATCGCACAATCGCCGCGGCGAACCGAGTAGGTTTAGCATGGGACCTCCGACCTGTTTGACGTAGCTGACAATAATCCGATTGTATATGTTTAGCGCCCGCAGAATGCCGTGCTTTCGTTAGACTTTCGACGGATGGAATGTCGCTTTTCCGAGCCGCGACCGTCAGGGAGCGGCCGACAGCGAGCGCACGGTAACTTGTCGGCCGCTCCCTGACGGTCGCGGCTCGGAAAAGGTTTGATTCGTCGGAGAATATGGCATTTTTAGCCTCGCGAAGTATACATCCAGCGGGCGCTAAACGGGGACTTACATCAACCCCTGAATCGGCTGGGCGCGGAACATTTCATACGGCCGGCCATCGGTGTCGTTCCACGTTGTGTCGTGTGGGATGCCGAGTGCGGAATAGAGCGTGGCAGCGAGGTTCTCGGGCGTTTGGCGATCAGCGCTGGGCTGGGCGCCGATGCGATCCGATGCCCCGATGACGCGGCCGCCCTGAACGCCGCCGCCCGCAATCATCAGGCTCATTACTGGGCCCCAATGGTCGCGCCCGGCATCGCGGTTGATGCGCGGCGTGCGGCCGAACTCGCCGGTCACGATCACCAGCGTATCGCGCAACATGCCGCTGGTGTGCAGGTCGTCGAGCAGTGCGGAGATTGAGCGGTCAAAGTGCGGGAAGAGATTGTCCCGCAGGTTGGCGAAGTTCCGGCGATGCGTGTCCCATGTCGAGTTCTTGCCGAGGTTGACCTGAACCAGACTCACGCCGGCCTCGACGAGACGATACGCCATGAGCAACGACAGGCCGAATTTATTGCGGCCATAACGTGCCAAGATGCGTGGGTCGGCCCGTTCGACTTCAAAGGCGCTCCGGGTGCGAGGATCGTTCAGGACGGCGATTGCCTGTTGGCGATGGCGGTCCAGTCGAAGCGACTCGGCGCTGCGGTCGAGTTCGCGGCGCTGCAGTTCGATCGATTCGAGCAGGCCGAGCCGGCCGCGCAGGCGATCGGGACCGCCATCGGGCAGGGTCAAGGTCGGCGTTTCAAAGATGGTGGCGGGTTCGTGCTCGAAGGCGGTTCCCTCGAAGCGAAAGCATTGCGGGCAGGCGCCGTTGCCAAGCGCGCACTTAGTCGCCATCGGCAGATGCCAGGCCTCCCAGCGCGGCCCCAGCCGACCGGCATATTGCCCAGGCCGAACCTTGCCGGCTTCGTTGATGCTCGGCTCAGGCAGGACGGCAGAGACGGGAAGATTATTGCGTCCACGGCCCTGTTTCGCGAAGTTGACAAGCGCCGGCATCGATGGCCATTCGTGCGGGTTCGGCACGTTTTGTGTCGAGAAGCCCACCGGCAAATCGAGTCGCCCCGTCAGCAACATGTGGCACGCGACCTCGTGGCCATCGCTGCCTGTCGCCATCGAACGAATGATCGCGTATTTATCCGTGCGGTCGGCCAGCATCGGCAGGTGCTCGCAAATTCGGATGCCCGGCGTGCGCGTCGCGATCGATTGGAATTCGCCGCGAATCGTGTCGGGTGCGTCGGGCTTGAGATCGAAGCTATCGTGATGCGAAAGCCCGCCCGTCAAGAACACGAAGATCACCGACCGAGCACGTGGCGTTCGGGCGTTCGCCTGGCTTTGAAGGGCCGCAACATCGCCCATGCTCAAGCCGCCGAGTAGCCCTATGGCACCGGCTTGCAAAGCGGCACGACGTGTGGGCGGGAAGTGCGGTATGTTGGTCATCGGAATACCTTCTTGCATTAATTGAGGGAGGTAAGTTCCACGCAATTGCCATCGGGATCTTCGACGATGGCTCGGCGTCCCCACGGCGAGTCGGCCGGTTCGCGAAGGATCTTCACACCACGATTGCGTAGTGCGTCAATGGTCCGGTCCAGCGTTGTGACGCGGAAGCCGATGCGTGTAGCAGCCAGCGCGTTATTTTCTTGCCGCGGATATATCTCGAAAACGACAGAGCCAAGCACGCACGCATAATGTCGTGAACCTCGGCCATGCCGTTCCTCAACGAAGGACAACTCAAGGAGAGCGTAAAAGTCCTTGGCCGCTTCGATATTGCCGCTCTGCAGAACGATCAGCGATAGCGCCGGCAATTCGGCTGTGGGTTGTTGCATAGTGTGATCCGTTTTCGCGAATCAAAAGTTGGTTTGATTGTAACGTGTATGCAGCGAATTGCAACGACGTTTTTCGATTCACAAGTTCTAGTCCCTCAGAATTCCCTTCCCCGTTTAGCGTCCACTAGTAGGCCTATAAGAAGGACGGCATCGCGCGATCGCTAAACGAAAACAATTCGATCATTATTGCTCACCATCAATAATCCGCCACCGAGCCATCGCGATGCCGCGTCCCTGGCCAGCGGTAGCGTTGTGGTTTGCGCGATTCGGCTTCGAGCAGTTTTTCATCAACGACCACGCCCAAGCCTGGTCCCGGCGGCAGGCCGATGTAGCCGTCGGCGTCAAGCTTCCAGTCCATGCGGGTGAGGCCACGCGGGTTGAAGCCGTGGTTGTCGGGGTAGAATTCGTGAATGAGAAAGAACGGTATCGACGCCACGACGTGCAAACTGGCGGCGATGCCGAGGTAGCTGGCGGTGCAGTGCGGCGCGAGCGGGACGTGATACGCCTCGGCGAGCGTTGCGATCTTCTTCATCGACGTGATGCCGCCGGTATGGCAACAATCGGGTTGCAGCACGTCGAGACAGCGGTTTTGCAGATACGGGATAAACTCCCAGATGCCGCGATCGCGTTCGCCGGCGGCCAGCGGGATCGAGATATTTTCCTTCAGCCGTTTGAACACCTCGATGTTGCCAGGCACGGCCGGCTCTTCGATGTAAAGCACATCGTACGGTTTCATCGCATTGGCGAGCTGAATCAACGTGGCCGGCGGGATCGCGCAATGGGCGTCGAACATGACGGCGCCGTTCGGACCGACCTTCTGCCGCGCGGCTCGGATGGCGGTCAGGATGCGCTCAACGTCCGCTGGCGTGCCGGTGTGCTCGAACAATCCCGGGTTCGGCACCTTGACAGCTTGCGGCGTATGGTAGACGCGGATGCGATCCCGGCACGGCCCGCCGAGCAGGCGATAGACCGGCACGTTCCACAGCTTGCCGGCGATATCCCACAGCGCCATGTCGATGGCCGCCAGTGTGTGCATGAGGAACGGCCCGCCGCGGATGTTGCGATGCGAGCGAAAGATCTTCTGCCAAAGATACTCAATGCGCGTCGGGTTCTCGCCATCGATCAACGCAAAGAGAGCTTCGACGAGCGGCTTGGCGACGCGCGGATCGACACCTTTGAGATCGCCCCAGCCGACGATGCCGTGGTTCGTCTCGATCTTGACGAAGACGCACGGATTGACCCAAGTTGCCGTCAAGCGAGTAATACGAATGGAGGACGAGCGATCCTGAACCTGTGCCGCCGGGTTTTGCGCGGCGGTCAGCGCTTCGTCGATGTACGTGACGCTGGCGGCGACGGTTTCGGTGAGGGTCGGGGTGATCATGAAATCTATGGTAGCCCGACGAAAGTGAGCGGACAAGGCAAGGCGGGAATTGAATCATATAGCGTCGACGGGTGGGATTGTCGCTTTTCCGAGCCGCGCACCTCAGTAAGCGGCCGGCGTCAGCGATGCCGCTGAGTTTCGCCCACCAACTTCGTGCGTGGCTCTTACCACTTTGCGGGTTACTTTTTCGGCGTCGCCGGTGGAATCGTCGCTGGCGTTTCGTAACCGCCAAACGCTGGGAAGGCGGCAGGAAACAAGTAGGGAGGAGCGGAGCCAGAGCCAGCAAGCAAGCCATGACCGTGGTTTGGAACGGCCCATTGCATTGCTGGCGACACATAAACGGGAGCAAACTGAATGCGGTTGCCAGTCGGCGAATTGAATTCCCAAGTCGGCCCGCGGTTTGCGGCGGTCCTGTAATACTTCACCTAGTCAGGCTCCTGCGGAGCCACGGCGGATTGAGCCGCCTTGTAGAAATTCGCCCACGCACGCGGAATCTCGTCGCCGAGAGTCGGGCCAAACGCGGCACAGATCGACAAAACGAGCGAGAACATGGCATTCTCCGAAAAGATCGCGGTATTCGATGGTATCGTTATCGGCGGAATAATCGGCAAAGTTTAACGCGCCATACAATTCCTCCGTATCGCCATTCATTCGGAGGTCCACGCCATGCCACGATTCGCGTTTGCCGTTGTTTGCCTTCTCGTCGTCATCCTCCCAACTTCCGGCGGTGAGCAGTATGGCGCCAAGCGCACCACGATCGAACTCGGCAAGCACAAGGGGTTTGTCATTCATCCCGCGAAGTTGCCGGCGGATGGGGCCAAGCCATGGGTTTGGTATGCGCCGACCATTGGCAGTCATCTCAACAAGAGCAACGAGTGGATTCTGCGCAAGCTGCTCGATCAGGGTTTTCACGTCGTCGGCGTGAATGTCGGCGAATCGTTCGGCAGCCCGGCGGGGCGGAAGGTGTTTTCCGATTTCCACCAGCATCTCGTGCGAGAAACCAAGCTCGACGCCAAGGCGAGGCTGCTCGCTCAAAGTCGCGGCGGGTTGATGTTGTACAACTGGGCCGTGGAGAATCCGGACAAGGTTCGCTGCATCGTCGGCATCTATCCCGTCTGCGATCTACGCAGCTACCCTGGCCTGAAGAACGCCGCCGGCGCGTACGGCCTGACGCCCGCCGAGTTGGAGCAGCAGTTGACGAAGCACAATCCGATCGATCGCCTCGAACCGCTGGCGAAGGCGGGCGTGCCGATCCTGCATATTCATGGCGATGCCGACAAGGTCGTGCCGTTGGAAAAGAATAGCCAGATCGTGCATGATCGCTACCGTGCCCTCGGCGGCGCGATGCAACTCATCGTTGTGCCGGGCAAGGGCCATGCGGAGATTGCGGAGTATTTCCAGGAACCGCGGCTCGTGCAATTTCTGCTCGCTGGTGCGTTCACGAAGAAGGAACCGCGCTGAGCAGGGAATATTCAGCGCCGGGCGCTTCACCGTCGCTTTTGCGTTCGGCTAACCGGCTCTCATCTCGTCGATCAATTGACCCACCAGCGCGATTGGACGTTGTGCTTCCGGCGAGGACAGATTTTGCAATTTCGCGAAGTACTGTTCGGCTCGCTGAAGGCCCTTGGCCTGTCGCTCTACGGGCAGGTGGGTAACGTCCATCAGGTTATCGAAGATGTCAGCGAGCTTGCAGACCTGAACCTGCCAGGGCGCTTGCATTAATCGTTCCAGGTAAACGCGTTCCCGTTCATCGTCCGGCAGGCGTTTGTCCTTCGTGAGGTCCGCGACCCACCCGGCGATCTCGTGGCCGTAGCGATGGGCGAGATCGTCGAAATCGGTAGTCGTGTCCTCGATGGTGTCGTGGAGCAGAGCCGTGATAAGCATGCGCGGGTCGTCGAAGCCGAACACGTCGCGGACGACCAGGCAAACGCGAAACGGATGGCTGGCGTAGGGCGTTTCGCCGTCCTTGCGGTATTGCCCGTCATGCGCTCGTGCCGCGAATGAGGCGGCTTCGAGAAGGCGTCGATACGTGGCGTCAAGCGTGTGCATGTTGGTCCCGAAAGGGTAAAGCAAATCCGGCTGGCGATTTTCTCTGCGGTTGGTTATACGGCATTTTCGTTGTTTGACGCCCTGCCACGCCACGGAGAAACGGATGTCCCAGGTTGCCTCGTCGTCCGCGCTGATGCGACGCTCATGGCTTTCGCATGCTTGCCGAATTTGCGTTGGCTTCCCCGTCCTTGCGATCTGTGCGGCTGTCCTGGTCAACGCATTCGCCTTGGCGACGTTCGAGATACCGACCGGCAGCATGGCGCCGTATCTCGTCGGAAATCATCGCCGATGCACCTGTCCACGATGCGGAGTCACCTTTCCCGTCGGACGTCATGCCGAGGATCGCGTCGGGGCAGGAGAGTCGCGGTTCTATCGCAAGATATTCTGTCAGCAGTGCGGCCAGTTTCCCGTGCAACTGAGTGATGAAGAGGAAACGCCCGGTGATCGCGTTGTCGTCAATAAACTAACCTATCGCTTGCAAACGCCGGCCCGTTGGGAGGTCGCTGTCTTTCGCCTATTCAACTCAATTTTCGTCAAGCGAATCCTCGGTCTTCCCGGTGAGGAAATCGAGATCCGCGACGGCGATATCTTCATCAACGGAAAACTGTGTCGCAAAACGTTGGATGAAGCGCTGGCGATGCGCATGCTGTTATACGACAGCAAAATAGGCACCGCTTCGACAGCATCCGACGCACGTTGGGAGCGAGACTTTGACGGCGACATGTTCGTTCTTGACGGGCGCGCACAGCCGGCAACGCTGGTATATCGCAACTTCGATATCGACGGCCAAAAATGTGAGCCGATCCGCGACGAATACTCCTATAACGGCGGCACCCAGGCCAATTGCGAATACGTGCACGATTTTCTTGTGACATGCGAACTCGACGTGCGTGAGAGCAGCGGTGATGGCGAAATCGTGCTTCAACTCTGCGACGGCGGCGACTGGGCAAGCGTGCGTATTCCGGTCGGTGCGCAAAAAGGGTGTCAGAACGCCCTTTTGTCCGTCGTGGTGGCACTTGTCGATCGCCGTTTGACGCTTGCTGTGAATGGCGTGACATGGTCGCAGACCGACCTTCCCGAATCCAGTCAGCGTGTCGCCGTCGAGAGACCGTTCCGCCTGGAATCGCATGGTGTTCTCGTCACGCTTGCCGGCTTCCAACTGTATCGCGACGTGCACTATGGGCAACAGGGCGTTAATGGGGTACGTGGCAAGGCTGTTCGTTTGGGCACGGGGCAATACTTTGTACTGGGAGACAACAGTCCACGCTCTGAGGACAGCCGACATTGGCCCGACGCCGGTCGTATTGCTGCCGGTAACCTGATTGGCCCGGTCGAGCGCCGAATTTTGAGTTTGCGCTAGTTTATCGTGTTCGGCCCAATGGTTGGAATGGGATATTCCGAGCGCTATGCCGCAAGCGGAATACACTATCGCCCTACTTTTATCGTAACCAGGGATATTCGCATGTCCGATGAGATGCCGTCGCCCTCCGCTGATTCGACGAATACTCCCCTGCCGGCGCCGATTCCCGTCAGCGCGGTCAGTGCGACGCCGATGCAACTCCCGCCGATTCCGCTCGATCCGACCTCGGCCAAGCCCAGGCCCAAGCCGCATTCGGCGTTCGGCGCCAAGAAGCCCGTTCTTGAATCGCGAGATTCGTTTCGCGAGTTGATCGAGACAGTTGTCTTTGTCGTCGTGCTTGTGCTGATGCTGAAGACCTTCCTTGCCGAAGCGTTTGTCATTCCCACCGGCTCCATGGCCGACACGCTATTGGGATACCATCACAAAGCAGTTTGCGAGAAATGCGGCTCAACGAACCTGCTCAACGCCAGTTCCGAGGCTGAGCCGAAGGAAGGCTTCCACGCCTATGTGGTAGTGCAATATCGGTGCGAGAACTGCGAGCACTGGAACCATCGGTTCAGAGAACCCGCCGAGCGCTAATGATTCATCCGAGCCTGAGCGCCAGCGAAGGGCCCTGGCAGCCCTTCGCTAGCGCTCAGGCTCGGATAGGTCAATCCCGATGGGTGCGATAGAATGTTTGAATTTCGGAGTGTGATTATGCTGTTGCGGAAATGGATTATATGCCTGCTGTTGTTATCGATGGCCGCCGGCTGCAACAACCCGTGGAGCAGCGGCGATCGCGTGATCGTGTCGAAATGCAGCTACAACGCGCTCACGCAGCCAAGTCGCTTCGATGTCGTCGTCTTTAAGTTTCCGAAGACACCGGTCAGCCGCAATGTGCCCACCAACTACATCAAGCGCTTGCTCGGTCTGCCTGGCGAAATCTTGGCGATTTTCTTTGGTCGCCTGTATGTCTGGACTCCAGCCGAAAATGAAGCGCCGTTGTTCAAGGACGACAACGTCGATCCCAATGACCTCTGGCGTGAAGTGCACCGCCATGTCGACGATCCGAAGGCACGCGATCGCTTCGAGAAGGGCGAGTTTCGCATCGTTCGCAAGCCGCCGAGCGTCATGCTTTCGACACGGCGAATAGTGTTCGACAACGATTTTCAGCCGCAGGACCTCAAAGCATTCCCGCGCTATGAACGCTGGCATCCCGATGACAAGAGTGGTTGGAAAATCGAAAACAGCACCGGACTCGCACATCTTGGCACCAACGCGGGTGAGTCAATCGATTGGCTCCGCTATCGCCACGTGACGCGGCCGGAATCGGGCCCGCCCGTCGGTTCGGGGCCTGCGGAACCGAAGCTCATCGCTGATAGCATGAGCTATAACTTGGTCAAGGTCGTGGCTATCGATCGAAATAACGGAAAACGAATAGGCGAGCCGCAATTTTCCTCCGGCAATCCGCCCGTGCCGCATTGGGTCGGCGACCTCATGTTGGAATGCGACGTGGAAGTCACGCAGGCCAAGGGCGAATTCTGGATGGAACTCAGCAAAGGTCCCTATCGCTACCGTAGCCGATTCGACCTAACCTCGGGGCAGTGCACGCTCTATCGCCATGAGAATATCTCAGGCAAAATCGAGGAATGGGCAACGCAGGCGACCAGCGTCAAAAGCCTCGGCAAGTATAGCCTGCGTTTCGCCAATATCGATGCTCGCCTGACGGTTTGGGTCAATCGCTCGTTACCGTTCGGCGATGGCAAGGAGTATCACCCGCCCGAACTGCCGCTGAAAGGCGAGACCTTCGCCGACGCCGAGAAACGCCGCGGCCCGACCGAGAACGATTTGCAACCCGCATCATTGGGTAGCAGTAAAGGAGCGGTCGTCAAGGTGCAGCACGTTCGGCTCTGGCGCGACACCTACTACACGGCGTCTGTTCACTCATCCGATTACACTGCTCAGATCGAACCGGAAGCCTGGCGCAGACCCGATCGGTTCGATGCGTTTCGCAAAGTTGCGTACTCCACGATGTACGTGCAACCAGGCCATTACTTGTGCTTGGGCGACAACAGCCAGGCCAGCTCCGACAGCCGCGATTGGGGAGTGGTCCCCGAACGCCTGATGCTCGGCCGGGCGCTGGCGGTCTACTTCCCCGTCGATCGAATGGGACCGATACGGTAGACGCATCGAAAAGCCTCAGAGCCGAGCACGTAGTAAGCGGTTAATATCGAAACCGCTTACTACGTGCGCGGCTCTGACAAATCCCCACGCAGCTAATTGAATGGTTCCCCATGACCTTCGTGCTCATCCGCAAACTGCTCCGTGACGTGCGTATCCCATGGCTTGTCGTTGCGGTGTTGCTATTTCTTTTCCAGATTCTCTGGGCTCGTGTCACTCAGCGAGTGACACTGCAAATCCTGGAACAGCTCGGGAAGCTTAACGTCAGCCCGGAGTTCATCCGAAACACGCTTTTCTCGAAGAACGATTTCTCCGGCCAAATGATCCAGGCGATTATGGGCGGCGACGACATCCGCATCGAGAACGCGACCGATCTGATGTCGATCTCCTACGTCCACCCTCTCGTCATCACCATTCTCAGCATCTGGGCCATCGGACGCGCCACCAGCGCCATCGCCGGCGAAATAGATCGCGGCACGATGGAACTACTGCTCGCCCAGCCGATCCGGCGATCACAGATTTTGCTGTCGCATCTGAGCGTGGACGCGCTTATCTTCCCCGCCCTCTGCGCGGTGCTGTGGACCGGAACCTACTGCGGTACGTGGTGGATGGGCCTGCAGCCGCCGACCGCAAGCGAACTCGCCCAACTCAACATGGAAAAAGAAAAAGCAGAGGGTAAACCCCAGGTCGTTCGCTCGAAAAGCCAACAGATCGACCCGTACATTTTCTTGCGGGCCTTGCCGTGCGTGTTCGCCTTGCTCTTCGCGGTTGGCGGGGTGACGATGGCGATGTCATCGATGGGCCGATCGCGCTCCGTCGTCTGGGGCTGCGCGGTGTCGCTTTTTCTCACGATGTTTCTCGTCAACGTGCTCGGCCAAATTTGGTCCGATTGGCTGGGATGGCTTAGGCCGGCGACGATATATTATCACTATCAGCCGCAGCTGATGATCCTGGGGGACGGTTGGCGCAATCCGTCGGCGTGGACGCACCTGGTGATGCTCGTCGGTTTTGGCACAGGCGGCTATGCTTTTGCGTGGGTGTACTTCACCCGCCGCGACCTGCCGGCGCCACTCTGACCTGTGTTTACGTTTAGCAATCGCAAGATGCCACGCGAACGCTCAACACCAATACAAATGCCAGTTAATCGCCGCACCGTATCTGCGGTTCATCAAGTAACAATCCATTCGCCCCGATAAGAGGCCATCCCATGACGAAGCGACAGATCACCGTAGGCCATAGCCCCGATCCCGATGATGCTTTCATGTTCTACGCACTTGCGCATGACAAGATCGACACCGGCAACCTCGCCTTCAGGCACGAGTTGCAAGACATCGAAACGCTCAATCGACGCGCGCTCAAAGGCGAACTCGAAGTCAGCGCGGTCAGCATCCACGCCTATGCGTTCTTGCTCGACACGTATGCACTGCTGCCCAGCGGCTGCAGCATGGGCGATAAGTACGGCCCGATGGTCGTCGCCCGAAAGCCGATGAACGTTAGCGACTTGTCAAACATCAAAATCGCGATCCCCGGCACGATGACGACGGCGTTTTTGGCGCTGCGGCTGCTCCTGCCCAAGGGGTTCAGCTATGATGTGGTGCCGTTCGATCAGATTCTCGGCGTGGTCGAGGCGGGTAAGTATGACGCGGGGTTGATTATCCACGAAGGCCAGCTGACGTTCCAAAACCAGGGCCTGCATCTCGTCACCGATTTGGGAGTCTGGTGGCAGGACAAGACGAAGCTGCCGTTACCCCTGGGCGGCAACGTCGTGCGGCGCGACCTCGGCGAACAGACGATCCGCGACATCAGCAGACTTATCAAGGAGAGCATTCGCTACAGCTTGGACCATCGCCAGGATGCGCTCACCTATGCATTGAATTACGCGCGCGACATGGATCGTGGATTGGCCGACAAGTTCGTGGGCATGTACGTCAACGAATGGACGCTCGATTACGGTGAGCGAGGCCGACAGGCGGTGCGTCTGCTGCTCGATGAGGCCCATCGCGCGGGCGTGATCCCGAATCCCGTGAGCGTGGAGTTTGTGGCGTAACGATTCCGCTTGCGGCTTAGCGCTCATCATGAGATGACCTGACGTTGAGCGCTAAGCCGCAAGCGGGGAATATCACGTCGCCGGCAAGCCCGCGCGAAACGTGGCGGCCATTTCGTGATGCAGGTGCCCGTTCGTCGCCAGGGCATCGGGCGTGTACGGGTCGTAATGTGAGCCGTCAATGTTCGTGACGGAACCACCAGCTTCACGCACGAGCACGACGCCCGCAGCGATGTCCCAAACATTGTTGTCAAAGGCGTAATACGCATCGAAACGACCGGCGGCGACGTAAGCCATGTTCAACGCGGTCGAACCGGTCCGCCGCAGGGCTTGCGTCTGATAAGAAAAGTGCTTCCACCAGTCGAGCGATTTTTCGTTGCCTCGCAAGTCCGCTGGGAAACCGGTCGCCATCAGCGCCTTCGTCAGGTTGGGGATCGTGCTGACTTTGATGCGATGATCGTTCAGCCAGGCACCGATGCCTTTTCCCGCGGCAAACATTTCTTTGCGCGACGGATCGTAAATGGCCCCAACGACCAGTTCGCCCTGAACCTGCAAGCCTATCGAGATGCAATAGAATGGGCAATCGTGCACGTAGTTCGTCGTGCCGTCGATCGGGTCGATGATCCAGGTCGGCGGGGCGTCGGGTGCTGGGCGCGTCTTGCTCGCACCTTCTTCCTCGCCCAGAAACGCATGATCCGGAAACGATGACGAAAGGACCGCCACGATCGCCTGTTGCGAGGCCAAGTCGGCCTCCGTCACCAAATCGAATCGGCCTTTCTCCTTGACCTGGAATTTCTCTCGCCAATGGTGCAGCACCTCCGCAGCCTTGAGGGCGGCGTTCTGCGCGGCACGGAAATATAAGAGGTAGTCGGTCATGGTTGAATTCCTGTGGGATCGTGTTTGCCGCTTGCGGCTTAGCGCTCAGGGTGTCTCAAGCGAGCGCTAAGCCGCAAGCGGAATTACAATTTGGCTACTTCGGGATCGTTTCCTTCACGCAGCGGAACCCAATCGCGCCGCTCTTCACCGTCGGGTCGGCGCTGTGGCGAAACGCCGAGCGCTGCGAGTCGGCCAAGTCCGGGTAGCCGCCGCCACGCATGACGCGCTTTTTTGTGTCGCCCGTCGCGCGTGCGCTGCCGTCGCTGGGTGCGCCCTCGTAACTCGGATGATAGACGTCAGCACACCATTCCCATACGTAGCCGTGCATGTCGTAAAGGCCCCAGGCGTTGGGTAACTTCAGGCCGACGGGCGGGTCTTCGTTGGGCGAATTGTCCTTGAACCAGGAATACTTGCCAAGCTCTTTCACATCGTCGCCGAACGACCAGGCCGTCGTCGTGCCGGCGCGGCAGCAATATTCCCACTCGGCCTCAGAGGGCAGGCGAATGCGTTCGTTGTTGCCGATGAGTTTGCGCTCGCGCAGTTGGGCTGTGGCTTTTTCGCAGAACGCGACGGAATCGTTCCAGGTGACCTGATCGATGCCGTTTCGCAGCCCCTGAAATTGCGCGGGGTTGATGCCGGTGACGACGGCGTAGAGTTCCTGCGTCACTTCGTACTTGTTGATTTGAAAGCCATATTTGAAGGTGACTTTATGGGCGGGCCGTTCGTTGTCCTTGCCGGCTTTTTCAGTGCCCATCAGAAAGCTTTCGGCGAACTTGCCCTTGCCTGGCGTAATGCCGACGAACTCATCCGCGAAGCGTTTGAGAATCGCGTCCTTTCGCTCCGTGGGGTCTGGGAATTTTTTCTTCTGTCCCGCATCGGAAACGGCAAGAAAACAGAACGCCAGGGCGAAGAGTGCAAAGGTCATTTGGTGCATTGTTGACTCCAGTTGGCGAGAAACCTACTCCGGTTGGTATCAGGCAAGTATAATAGATTCTTACCTCGATCCCAGGGGTTGCCGCCTTCGCCTCTGGGTTTGTAAAGAAAAGTATCGCGCCAGGAGAGGCCTCGTGGTCGAATACCGCACCTTTCGCAATGCCGACACGCCTCGACTGGTGGCTGTGTGGAACGAGACGTTCACCGGGCGAGGCGCGCCGCCGCTCTCCGCCAACACCGTCCTTGAACGCTACGTACTTTCAAAAACGATCTTCAACCCGAATGGTATCTTTCTCGCCATCGAGAACGACGTTTGCATCGGCTGGGCCCACGCGGCGATGTCGGGCAATCCATTCAACACGCAATCCGTTGGCGTCATCTGCCTCATCGGCGTCAAACCCTCGCACCAACGCCGCGGCGTCGGGACCGAGCTGCTTCGCCGCTGCGAGCAATATCTCCGCGAGCAAAAAGCCGACGCGATTCAAGCCGGCGGGCATTGGCCAAACAACCCGTTCTATATGGGCCTATATGGCGGCTGCGAGTCGCCCGGCTTCCTGCAAAGCGACGCAGCGGCCATGCCGTTCTTTCTCAAAAATGGCTATAAGCTCGACCAGAAAATCCATGTTCTCCAGCGCATTCTCGATCAGCCGATGAAAATGTTCGACCCGCGTTTCATTCCGATGCGCAGCCGCTACGACCTCGGGTTCGGCTCGCCGCGCCGACTGCTCAGCGGTTGGCACGAATCCGTGCATGGAACCGTCGATCCGCTTCAGTTTGTTCTGACCGATCGCAAGGCTGGCACGTGGGTCGCCCGCACGCTCGTCTGGGAAATGGAAGTTTTTTCGCTGCACTGGCGGCGACCGACGATCGGCATCTTCGCTTTTGAAGTGACGGCACCAGCTCGCCGCGCTGGAGTCGGACGCTACTTCCTGTCGCTCATCATGAAATACATCCAGGATCAGTTCTTCACGCTTGTCGAACTGCAACTTGACGAAACCAACCTGGCAGGCTTGAAATTCCTACGCAGTCTCGATTTTGAAGTGACGGATATCGGCCAAGTGTTCACGCGGAATGCGTGAAAAAAAAATCCGCTTGAGTTTAGCGTTCGCGCGACGCCAAGCAAGCGCTAAATGCAAGCTAGGAACTGTAATCTCACGAGGAGACTCATGGCAACAAAATACGACGCAATCATCATCGGCGGCGGGCACAACGGACTGGTGACGGCATGTTACCTCGCCCGCGCCAAGTGGAAGGTTCTCGTGCTCGAACGCCGATACCTGGTCGGCGGCGCCTGCGTGACCGAAGAGAACATTTTTCCTGGCTACAAGGTTTCGACGTGCGCCTACGTCAACAGCTTATTCAGCCCGACCATCATCAAAGACCTCCGCATGGCCGATTATGGCTTCGCGCAACTGGAGCGCAATCCCTCATCGTTCACGCCGTTCCTCGATGGCCGACATCTGTTCATGGGGCCCGACGGCAATATGAACCTCGAACAGATCGCCAAATTCTCAAAGAAAGACGCCGAGAATTATCCGAAGTACGAAAAAATGCTCCAGCGCGTCGCCTCGGTCATCGAACCGACGCTGAACATGACGCCGCCGAACATCATTAATCCCGGCATCACCGGCATGTGGTCGCTGTTCCAACTTGGTCAATCGTTCCGCAAACTCGGACCCGAAATGGGCGAGGCGATCGAAATTCTCACGGGGCCGGCGCGCACGATTCTCGACCGCTGGTTTGAATCGGAAGAACTCAAAGGCACGCTGGCGACCGACGCCATAATCGGCGCCTTCGCTTCGCCATCGATGCCGGGCACAGCCTATGTCCTCTTTCATCACGTCATGGGCGAGACCAACGGCAAGAAGGGAGTCTGGGCCTACGTCAAAGGCGGCATGGGCGGCATCTCCAACGCCATTGCCGCCGCCGCCAAGGCGATGGGCGTCGAAATCCGCTGCAATGCCGAGGTCGCCAAGATTCAGGTGCGCGACGGCGCCGTCGCTGGTGTCGTCCTGGCGACCGGCGAAGAATTCCAGGCCACCAAGATCGGCAGCGGCGTCGATCCGCATTGGACCTTTGAAAAATTCATCGAGCCGAAGGACCTCCCGCCCGACTTTGTCACAGCCGTCAAACGCATCCGCTACGACAGCGCATCGATGAAGATCAACCTCGCTCTGTCCGCGCCGCCGAACTTCACCGCCCTGCCATCCAACGGCGTCGGCCCGCAACATCACGGCACGATGCACTTCTGCCCGGATCAGGACTTTATCGAACGTGGCTATGACGATGCCAAGTACGGCATCCCGTCGCGCGAGCCGATCGTCGAAATGACGATGCCGTCCGCGCTCGATTCGACGGTCGCGCCGCCGGGCAAACACCTGGCATCGATGTTCGTGCAATATGCCCCCTACAAGCTCAAGGAAGGCACGTGGGATGTGGCCGCCAAGAACCGGTTCGCGGATCGCTGCTTCGACATCGTCGAGCAATACGCGCCGGGCTTCAAGGCGTCGGTCATCGATCGGCAGATGATTTCGCCGCTCGATATGGAACAAACCTTCGGCCTGACCGGCGGCAGCATCTTTCAGGGCGCGATGAACCTGAACCAGCTCTTCATGTTCCGCCCGGTCGTCGGTTTCGCCAACTACCGCACGCCAATCCGCAACCTCTACCTATGCGGTGCCGCCGCCCACCCCGGCGGCGGCGTCATGGGCATCGCGGGTTACAACGCCGCGAAAGAGATGCTGAAGCGGTGGTAGCATGATTTGCATTTGCCGCTTACGGCTTAGCGCTCAAGTGGCACCAAGCGAGCGCAAGGGTGCAAGCGGCGAAACGCGGAAGCATGACTATTTCCACCGAACCGTGCTATGATGAAATGACGAAACACAACGAACGGAGACACCAATGAAATTCAAAGTCATCATCCACGAAGCCGAGGAAGGCGGCTACTGGGCCGAAGTCCCCGCGCTGCCCGGATGTTTCTCGCAGGCTGAATCCTTGCCAGAAATGCACGCCAACATCCGCGAGGCGATTGAGTGCCATCTGGATGTGGGCGCTCCCGAAATCCTTCCAGTTTGTAGGGTGCGTCAAGCGCCAGCGCCGAGGCACCAGGCGCTCGCGGGTTCATGGTGCGGCGGCGCTGGCGCTTGACGCACCCTACGAAAATACTGGAGTTGAGACGCAATGTCGTTTCGGAAATCGAAAACGGACGGTCACCGCCGCTCAAACGATTGGCGTCAATGGATTGATCGGCATCGCGCGAAATTGATCGCAATCGGTTTGCCCGCCGAGGTTTTTTTGGACGAATCGCATTGGTCCAATTTCCTGCAAAACGGGCATCTGCATTGGCATGACTCAAGCGGGTTTGCGTTTGACCAACTTTCGCCGGGGCAACTTATGGCCCTCCTTCGATTCCTGGAACGTGAGTACGGCGAGACGGAGGAATGCCAGCTCCTGGGTTACCTTCGATTTCGCTGTGGTGAGGCGAAATTGGAATTGAACTCCGACGCACCATGAACCCGCAGGCGTCCGTTGCGTCCGCGCGAGTACGCTTGACGCATCGTTCCAACTGTTCGAGTACCGCATATGCCAATACTCAGAGTTCTGATTTTTGGAATCCGATCATCGGAACCTGGCCTGTTTCGCCTTCAGAATGAACTTATTGACGCCAAGAACGTTGGCGATGTTCTTGGTTACCTGAGCAACTTGCTTGACGTTGAATTTGAACCAGAGGACAAGCCTGACATTGCCGGTACCGAGCCAACGTGGTTCCGCCTTTGTCAATCCGGGATTCGCTTGGGCACAATCGGAGTTTACGTGGAACGTGAAGGCAAAAGAGTCTGCGCAAAGCAAGACTTGGATTACACCATCTTGGAAAATGATCTAATCATAATTGGCAGCGTTGCATAATGTCCGCCACCGGTTAATAGCGCACAAAGCGCCAACGCCGACGCACCATGAACCCGCATGAGTCTGGTGCGTCCTCGCGAGTACGGTTGAGACACCCTACGAGCCTACGAGGCTGTTGATGGATGGAATCAATCCTCCCCAAGATGCTCCGCCCCAACTCGCTGATACAACTCCCGCAGCGCCGCCGCTCGCTTTGTAAGCTGGAACCACTCCGCATTAGCAACGCAAGCGGGATGGCTTTGGATCTGCTCTTCGACAAGACCCGCGAGCATTGCCGTTCGATCCAGCAATTCATGGCAGCCGAATGAGCCAGGGCGATATTCCTTCTCCCAGCCTTCACCGTCCTCGGCAAGACTGGCGGCCTGGCGTTTTCGCTCGTTCTCGATGTCAGCAGCAGAATTCTCGTAATCGTTCATCAAGCTCTCCTCGCATCAACCTGCCGCTTACGCGGCCAGGCTCGCCCTGGATTCGTGTTCGATCATTTTGCGTGCGCGATGCGCTTCGACTCTTCTATAATACTCACCTATCGGGTTAAGAGTTGACTCTCCAATGCTTCTCGAAGGGGCCGTCATGCGTTGCCTTGTTGTTGTCGTTATTTTGGTGATGCTTTCGCCGTTCGCCTTCGCTCAAGGAACCAAGAAGCGGCCCATTCCTGCCAAGGAAGCACAGGCGAAGGTCGAGAAACTGCTCGATGAACTTTACAAGGACGACTTCGCCAAGGCGGAGAAGGACACGACGCTCCGCGCTCGGCTCGCGCAGACGCTGCTGTTTGAAGGCAAGGAAACGAAGGACGACACAGCCGGGCGCTATGTGTTGCTGTCGATGGCCCAATCGCTGGCGGCCCAGGCGGGCGATGTGAACACGGCGTTGCAGGCAGCCGACGAACTGGCGAACGACTTCGCGATGCCGGCCGGCGCGATCGCGCAGATGAGGATCAAGATGCTGCAACAAGCCGCCAAGGCAGACGGCGCCTCGACCGATGCATATCACTCGGTCATCGAACGGGCGCTCGCGGTGCTCGACGACACGTTGGAGGCCGACGATTTCCCCGCCAGCCTCGATTTGATCGCCGCCGCCGAGTCCGCGGCTCGCAAGCTAAGGAGCATCGTGCTGACGGTGTCGATGCGCAAGAAGCAGGAAGAGATTCAACGCCAGAAGAAGGAATTCGCCCGCTGGAAGGTCCACGCCGACAAGCTCGCCAGCGATCCGACCGACGCCGCCGCCAATGCCGAGATGGGCCGCTATTACGCGCTTATCAAAGGCAACTGGGAGCGCGGCCTGCCGCTCTTGGCGAAGGGAACGAAGAGCAAGTTCGCGTCGCTGGCGCAATCCGATCTCGCGAATCCGACCAACGTCGGCGATCGCCGGATTGTCGCGCTCGGCTGGTATCTCATCGCGACCGACAAAACGACCGATCCCGCGATGCATACGCAGGCTCTGTTGCGAGCGTACCACTGGTACCAGGAAAACCTGAGCGGTGCCGATACCAAGGAACGGGCACAGATTGAAGGCAAACTGCTCGAAATCAACAAGATGCTGCCGACGGAGCACCGCATCGGCGAGATCGCCAACGAACTCAAAAAGATCGATGTCGTCAGCGGCCCGGTTTACGGCTGTGCGTTTTCACCGGACGGTAAACGCTTCCTCGCGACTGGTTACGACAACACGCTCCGCCTCTTCAACGCTCGCACTTACAAGGAAATCCGCCAACTCGACGGCCATGCGGGCAAGGCCTGGTGCGTCGCCGTCACCAGCGATGGCACGCATGCCGTCTCCGGCGGATTTGACGCTACGGTTCGGCTATGGGATTTGACCACGGGCCGCGTGGTCAAGGTTTTTGACGGGCACAAAGATTACGTCCGCTCCGTCGCCGTCTCGGAAGATGGCAAGTGGATTCTGTCCGGCAGCGATGATCGCACAGTTCGCTTGTGGAACGTAAGCACGGGCAAGGAAGAGCGTCAGTTCACGGGCCACGATCATACGGTATGGTGCGTCGCCTTTTCGCGCGATGGTAAGTTCGCCGTTTCCGCCAGCCTCGACAAAACCGCCCGCGTGTGGGATGTCGCCTCGGGCGACATCGTCAAACGTCTCGAAGGCCACGCCGACACGGTGTTGTGTGCCGCGTTCACGCCGGATGGCCGGCATGTCATCACCGGCGGCGCCGACCGCACGCTTCGGCTATGGGATGTGACCACCGGCTCGACGCTCCGCACCTTTGAAGGCAGCACCGGCTATGTGCAAAGCGTCGCGGTTTCGCCGGACGGTCGCCGAGTGTTGTCGGCTGGTTCCGACAACACCGTTCGTTTGTGGGACACGCAGACCGGCCAGCAAATCCGCCAACTCGAAGGCCATCGCGATCAGGTTTGGCACGTCACCTTCTCACGCGATGGTCGGCTCGCGCTATCAAGCAGCCAGGACGCGACAATCAGGGTGTGGACGGGGGCGCGGTAGGTTTGCAAAATCCAAGAACCGAAAACCGTGAGCGGCGGTTGAAATACCCGTCGCTTCCGGCTCTGAAGATTGTCGGGTCTGTCAACTCTTCTCGCTAATCTTCTTGGCGTTCGGTCCCTTCGCGCGAAACGGAGCCAGCGCCTTCTTGAGCCGGTCGGTCGCCTCGTCGCGCTCAGTTTTGTGTTTGTCGCCGAGTTCTTTCAATTTCGCGATCGGCAGTTTTTGCAGAGCTTCGTTGTTCGCCTTCATCTCGTCCTGAATTTTGGTGATGCGTTCCTGGATTTTTTTAATCTCGCCCTTATCGGGGATCGTGGCAATCCGCTCGAATTCGGCAGCGTATTCGTTGGTCAGACGGATGTTCTCCTTGGTCAATCGGTCTCCCTCGGAACTGCCGCAGCCTGCTAGCATGAGCAAACCGACGCAGGCGCACATGTGACGAAGAATGCGCATCATAAGCTCCTTGAATTCCGCTTGCGGTTTAGCGCTCGGATGATACCCCGTGATCGCTAAGCCGCAAGCGAAAAATGGTTCTCTAATCCACAACGCCGTCAAGGCTGGGCGACGCGCCGTCCCGCGCTCCCGCGAGTTGCTGAAAGGTGATCCAACGCGGCGTGTTGGCTTGGCCGGGCGGCGTCGAACCGGGAGCGGCAAGATCGCCCGGGCTGGCGGTCGTCGTGCTGAGAGTGCGAACGGTGCCATCGCAAAACGCGAAGTGGACTCGGCCCGGGTGGCCGCTGCCGAACGTGAACCAGGTCGCCGGAGCTTGGCAATCCCAGTAGGACGGCATAACTCCAGTGCCCATCCAGGTCAGGGCATACGATCGCGATACGCCGTTATACGGCCCGCCCAGCGATTCACCGAAGGCGAGGGTGTTGGACGCGCCGTCGGTGATATCGATCATTTTTAGAGCTGAATGAGGGTAGAATGGCCCTTCGGAGTATTGGCTGTTGCCCGGGTTCTTCGGATCGTCTTTGAAGGAGTACATGCCGGAGTTGGCCACGTAGCTCGTCAAACCCATGGTGGAGTCCAATGGATTGTTGGGGATGAGGTTAAAGCCAGCGTTGCCGCCGCTGCCGGCGACGGTGGTCCAGGTTTTACCGGCGAAGGCGTTGTTATAGTATGCCCAGAAGAGCGGGTTGTTCTGAGGCAGACCGGTCGTGTCGCCGTCGTTAGCGATGATGTGCATCGGGCCACCGAAACTGATGTCGCCCTTGCTGCTCATATCGACGTTGGCGAGCAAAATATTTGTGTTGGCGACGTTGCCGTCGTAGCTGTTCTGCGCAACACTTTGGGTGAGAATCGAGTTGCCGTAATTCGTCAGCACACCGTTCGACAACCCGAGAAATGTGTTTGCCTGGTTGAGATTCACATTGATCGTTTAGCCGTTGACGACGAAACTTCCGACGGCTGAATAGAATGGCGAGCCGGAATAAGACCAGGTGGTTCCGCTGGCATCGCCGCCTTGAACCAAAACCGAACCGCCGGGAAGGTTGACGGTGTAGGCCGCCTCCGGTGGCGCCCAGCTGTCCCACGTCAAGACAATCGACTGCGTGGCCCAGGCTGCTTAGAAAATCTGATTTAGGTCGTTTGCAATCTGTTGCCCCTCCGCCTGAATGCCAGGATTGCTGCTGCTCAGCATCTGCGGCAACGTCAGCGGTCCGCTGGCGGCGGTGCTTGGGAAAAATGTTTCGTTTCGCACGGTCCCATGCGTGTAGGCGGAACCGTACAAATTGGCCGACGGACATTCAAACGCCGGAATCCGCGTGGTGACGGGGCTGCCCGTGCCGAGGCCGTTGTTCGCGATCTGCGTGTACCATGCTCCGCCGGTGCCTTCACGCACGCCAACCGGCAGCTGCTCGTAGAGTGCCGGTTGATCAACGTACGGCAGTAAATACGCCAGCACGCCCGCTTGCGTCAGCTTCGAGTAGCCAGGCGGCAGGCATTTGCAGCTATCGTGATAACTGTGTGCCGCTAGCGCAATTTGTTTGAGGTTGTTTCTGCACTGTGTCTGAGCCGCGCTTTCACGCACCCTTTGCACAGCGGGTACCAAGATCGCAATGAGAATTCCGATGATGGCGATCACCACCAACAATTCGACAAGGCTGAACGCACGCCGAGAATTATGTCGAGCCATTGCACGGACCTCGCACTGAGCGGAACCTACGGAAAGAATGACAATAATAAAGCCTAATCATAACAGACGGCCATGTCAACGGAAAATCTCCCGAAACTCTCATCGCTTTGACCGAAGGCTAAATAGCTGTAGACCCATTGTGCGAATCACGCGGCGCCGGCGCCGGCGGGGCGACATTGACCTCACTCGGGGCCACCGGGCGAAAGCGTTCCACGGTCCACTGGATCACAAAATAAAACACCGGCGTCAGGAAGATGCCGAATAGCGTCACACCGAGCATTCCTGCGAAGACTGCGGTGCCTAGCGTGCGGCGCATTTCGGCACCCGCGCCCTCCGCAATTACCAAAGGAACGACGCCCAGAATAAATGCCAGCGATGTCATGATGATCGGCCTCAATCGCAATTCACAGGCATCGAGCGTCGCCTGGTAGATCGACACACCCGATTCACGCTGTGACTTGGCGAACTCCACAATGAGGATGGCATTCTTACTCGCCAGGCCGACGAGTACGACGAAGCCGACTTGTGTGAAGATGTTGATGTCCATCTGTGCCATCAGGACGCCTGTAATCGAACTAAGCAAACACATCGGCACGACTAGAATCACGGCGAGCGGCAGCGACCAGCTTTCGTATTGTGCCGCCAACACGAGGAACACGAGCACCACGGCAAGCAGGAAGATCCAGTAGGCGCTGTTGCCGGTCTGCAACTGCATGAGCGCGAGCTCAGTCCACTCGTAACGCATCGACGCCGGCAGGTCGGCTTTCACAAGCTCCTCCATTTTAGCGATGCTTTGGCCGGAACTGTACCCCGGGGCCGCATTGGCGTTGATCGCAACCGATGGGTAAAGGTTGTAGCGCATTATCATACTCGGCCCTTGCACCGTCTTGACACTAGCGATAGTCGCCAGCGGGATCATCCGCCCGTGATCGCCACGCAATGGCAGTTGCTTCAGGTCTTCGATCTGATCGCGAAAGTTGGCGTCCGCCTGAACGTTAACCTGCCAGGTGCGGCCAAATTTGTTGAAATCGTTGATGTACAGCGAGCCGAGATAGACCTGCAACGTGCTGAAGATTTCGCCTGTCGTCACGCCCATGGCGCGGGCCTGGGTGCGATCGATGTCGAGCAACAGCCAAGGCGTATTTGCGCGGAAGCTCGTGTACAAACCTCGCACCTCGTGTGAATCACGCCCGTTAGCGACGACGCCGTCGGCAACGGTTTGCAGCATCTGGTTGCCGAGGTTGTTGCGATCCTCGATGACTAGCTTGACGCCACCGGAAGTGCCAAGACCATCGACGGGCGGCGCGCCAAATACGTTGACCGTGCCTTCGCGAATCTCCTGGTCGAACTCATCTTGCAGTGTCCGTGCAATCGCGTCGGCGGTGAGGTGGCCCATCTGGGCACGCTCGTGAAAGTCACCCAACATCACATACATGGCGCCGTAGTTCGACGCCTTGGCATTCAGGAGCAACGACTGCCCGGCAATCGCAACCGTGTGTTGCACGCCCGGCGTCCCGAGCGCTATCGCCTCGATACGTTTCATCACCTCGGTGGTGCGTTGTACGGACGCCGAGTCAGGCAGTTGCACGTTGACGAGCAGGTAGCCTTTGTCCTGCTGCGGGATGAACCCAGTCGGCGCTTGTTGAAATGCCCATCCGGTCAGGCCGATCAAGCCCGCATAACCAATGAGCACAAGGATCGAAAGCCGCAATGCCCAGCCGATCGACCAGGTATAGCGGTGCGTCAACCAGTCGAACCCACGATTGAATACGTGAAACGACCAGCCGAGCACGACATTCAGCGGCCCACTGGAAAGCCGTCCCACCACGCTGCCGAACACTGTGCACACGGTCGGAATCAACCAACTGCTGCGCAGCCAACTAAGGTTGAAGGACATCAGATAAATACGGTCCTGGATAAAGCTCGGCAAGAAGTACCACGCCAGCCCACCGCCGGCAGCGACAAAGGCGGCCTTCGGAAGTGCATCGTAGACGCCCTTCTGCCGTGGCCGAAGCAGGATCGCAGCCAGGGCCGGACTCAGCGTGAGCGAATTGAACGCCGAGATGACCGTGGAAACTG
This sequence comes from Singulisphaera sp. GP187, assembly GCA_945861245.1. Taxonomy (GTDB): domain Bacteria; phylum Planctomycetota; class Planctomycetia; order Gemmatales; family Gemmataceae; genus SIAQ01. The sequence continues at coordinate 11,715 of CAMAUE010000011.1, read as the reverse complement.
CGATCGTGAGGGCAAATTGGCGAAAGAACTGTCCCGTGATGCCCGTAATAAACGCGCACGGAATAAATACCGCCGCGAGCACCAGGCCAACGGCGATGACGGGGCCTGAGACCTGCTCCATCGCCCTGATGGTCGCCGCCCTAGGCGACAGGCCAAGCTCAATATGATGTTCGACCGCTTCGACGACGACGATGGCGTCATCGACGACGATGCCAATCGCAAGCACCAGGCCGAAAAGCGTGAGATTGTTCAGGCTGAACCCCATCAGCGTCATGACGGCAAACGTCCCAACCACGGCGACCGGGACGGCAAGTAGTGGGATGATGGCCGATCGCCAGTTTTGTAGGAAGACCAGTACCACAATGGCGACGAGAATAATGGCATCGCGCAGAGTCTTGAAAACCTCGCCAATCGATTCGCGGATCACGGGCGTGGTGTCATACACGATGGCGTAATCGAGGTCGTCAGGAAAGCGTTCCTTGAGTTCGGCCATCTTCTCGCGCACCAGCGCTGCCGTCTTGAGCGCGTTGGAGCCTGGCAACTGATAAATCGACAGCGCGACAGACGGCTTTTTGTCCATGGTACAGGTTTGGTCGTAACCTTGGGCACCGAGTTCGATGTTGGCGACATCGCCGAGATGCACGACGCGGTCGTCCGATGTGCGGAGGATCATGTTCTCGAACTGCGATGCTTCCGCCAGCCGACCGAGCGTCGTCATGGTGAACTGAAAGACCTGCCCCTTGGCCATGGGCGGGGAACCAATGGCGCCGGCGGCGACTTGGGAGTTTTGCTGCTCGATCGCCTTGACGACATCGTTGGCGGAGAGTTTGCGGGCCATCATCTTCTGCGGATCGAGCCAAATCCTCATGCTGTAGTCACGCTGGCCGAGATAGGTAATGTCTCCGACTCCTGGCAGACGGGCCAACTCGTCGCGAATTTGAATTGTGGCGTAGTTGCTGAGATACAAGCTGTCAATCTTGTCGTTGGGCGAGTAGAGATTGACAATCATGAGCACGCTGGGCGACTTCTTCGTGACCATGACGCCCTTGCGTTTGACGAGGTCGGGCAGGATCGGCTGAGCGAGCGCGACTTTATTTTGCACAAGCACCTGGGCCATGTTGAGGTCGATGCCGTGCTTGAAGGTGATCGTGCAGGTATAGTTGCCGTCGTTGGTGCATTGCGACGACATGTACGCCATGCCTTCGACGCCGTTGACTTGTTGCTCAATGGGCGAGGCAACCGTGTTGGCGACGACCTCAGCGTTGGCGCCAGGATATGACGCCGACACTTCGACGATCGGTGGCGTGATCTCCGGGTATTGCGCGATCGGCAGTCGCCCAAGCGCGATCCCGCCCGCCAGCATGATGAAGATCGACAGCACTGCCGCGAAGATCGGCCGATCGATGAAGAATCGTGAAAACACAGAGCACCCGAAATATCGAATATCGAAATACGAAACAAGTTTGAAATCAAAATACCATCCGCATGACTCAAATCGATCGGGCGGATTGGAGACGATAGGCGAGCCTAGCCGCGTAAGCGGCAGGTTGATCACGTGATTGCCAAATCAACCTGCCGCTTACGCGGCTAGGCTCGCCAATCGTCTCATTGCGAACTACGCCATCGTGTCATCCGGTAGGTGGCCAACGCCAGCCACACGCACGCCAGCACGGCGAAGCCGATAGCGTGGACGAAAAACATGCCAGCGACAAGCAGCAGAAATCCGGCGAAGTAGAGTAAGATCGCCTGCGTGGTGCGTGCTTCGGGCGAATTGAACGCACGAACGCTGCCGAGTTTGTCGACGACGTAGAAGAACACCGGCGTGAGCAGCAGGCCGAAAATCGTCACGCCAAGCATGCCGGAAAAAACCGCGGTGCCGAGGGTACGACGCATTTCCGCACCGGCGCCGCGTGCCATCAGCAACGGCACGACACCGAGGATGAACGCCAACGACGTCATTACAATCGGGCGTAGGCGAAGTCGGCAGGCGTCGATCGTTGCGCTGACGCCGTCGCTACCGGATTCACGCAGATGCTTGGCGAACTCGACGATCAGGATCGCATTCTTGCAGGCCAAGCCGACGAGCACGACGAAGCCGACCTGCGTGAAGATGTTGATGTCCTGCTTGCCGACCGCGACGCCCGCAAGCGCGCAGAGGATGCACATCGGTACGACAAGAATGACGGCCAAGGGGAGCGACCAACTTTCGTATTGGGCGGCGAGAACGAGGAAGACCATGGCGACGGCGAAGAGGAAGATGACCATGCCGGTGTTGCCGGCGCGAACTTCGAGGAACGCCAACTCGGTCCATTCGTATCCCATGTTCTTGGGGAGGTTGTCCTTTGCCAATTTTTCCATGAATTGAAGAGCTTGATTCGAACTGACGCCTTGCGCCGCGTTGCCTGAAATCGCCGCCGCCGGCTTTTGATTGTGCCGCGTCAGAACCAAAGGCCCGTTAACTTCGTTGATGGTACACAGCGCTCCGAGCGGGACCATCTCGCCGGCGCTGTTGCGAACTTGCAGTCGGCGAACATCGTCGATCTTGTCGCGAAACGGGGCGTCGGCTTGCAGGATCACCTGCCAAGTTCGGCCATAGAGATTGAAGTCGTTGACATACATCGAGCCAAGATATATTTGCATCGTTTCAAATGTGTCCTTGAGCGGCACTTCCATCGCCATCGCCTGAGTGCGGTTCACGTCCACGAAGAATGTTGGAACGTTGGCGCGAAACGGACTAATCAGGCCGGTGAGGGCACTGCGACCCGATACGCTGCCGGCCTCACGCTGTTTGCCCGTGAGTTCGAGCGGCAGCCCCGTGTCGTCGAGCACCATCGTATTCCCGAGTTCCACCATGTTGTCAGCCCGGCCTTGCAAGGCACGCGGTTGCTGATCGGCGAGGTCTTTTATCATGAGCTTGAATCCACCGGCCCGGCCCACGCCGCGAATCGGCGGCGGCCCAAAGACCGCGATCTGGGCCTCGGGGATCTCCTTGTTGAAGCGAGTACGCAGGTTCGCGATGATCGTCTCACTATAAAATTCAGTTCCTTGCCGTTTCGAGAAATCATCGAGCATCACAAACAATGACCCGAAGTTGGAACCGACGGCGTTTAACAGCAGCGATGATCCTGCGAGTGCCGACGAGTGAGTCACGCCAGGCGCATCGTGGACGATCTTCTGGGCACGATCCATCACAGCGCGGGTGCGTTCCATGGCCGCGGCGTCCGGAAGTTGCACGTTGACCATGAAGTAGCCCATGTCCTGATTTGGAATGAAGCCGCGCGGCAGAGCGTTGAAGGTATGCCAAGTCAACCCCAGCAAGCCGACGTAAAGCAGTAACATCAACACACAGCCACGCAACGCCCAGCGTACGATGTGCGTGTAAGCGTTGGTGCTCCAGGCGAACACCCGATTGAATACCGCGAACCACCAGGCGAGCCCGGCATTGCATGGCGACGCCATCAGCCAACCGACGATGGCGCCGATAGGCAGGATGCCCCAAGCCAGGAGGTCAGGGTAATCAATTTCGAGGTTGGCTTCACACCAAGACGCAATCGGCAATCGAAGGTGCGTGGCGCCCCAGACACCAAGTCCGGCGAAGACGACGGCAGGCAGGCCCACGTAAGCGCCCTTCGCTCTCGGCTTGAGCAAAATAGCTGCGAGCGCGGGGCTTAACGTTAGCGAGTTAAATGCGGAGATGACGGTTGATACGGCAATCGTCAACGCGAATTGACGGAAGAACTGGCCCGTGAGACCGCTCATAAACGCACACGGTACGAACACCGCGCTCAGAACCAAACCCACCGCGATGACCGGCCCGGACACTTGCTCCATAGCGCGAATCGTCGCTTCCCGTGGCGAGAGGCCATGCTCGATATGATGCTCGACCGCTTCGACGACGACGATGGCGTCATCGACGACGATGCCGATTGCCAGCACCAGGCCGAAGAGCGTCAGCGTGTTGAGGCTGAATCCAAGCACCGCCATGACGGCAAACGTGCCGACAATCGCGACGGGGACCGCCACCAGCGGAATGATCGCCGACCGCCAATTTTGCAGAAAAAGGATCACGACCAACGCCACGAGCAGCACGGAGTCGATGAGTGTCTTGAAGACCTCACGGATCGATTCGCGAGTGAACGGCGTCGTATCGTAGGAAATCTGATAATCAACACCTTCGGGAAAACTGTTCTTGAGTTCATTCATCTTCGCGATGATGCGATCCGCCGTGTCGAGGGCGTTGGCGTCGGGAAGTTGAAAGATCGCCAGGCCGACCGACGGCCGCTGGTCGACATTGCAGGACATCTGTTCGTTCTTCGCCGACAGCGTGATACGGGCCACGTCTTTCAATCGCACGATCCGCCCGTCGGGTGTCGATTTGATGATGATTTCTTTGAACTGCTCGATGCTTGACAGACGCCCCAGCGCCTTCAGTGGGACTTGAAAATCCTGGCCCAACGCCATCGGCTCCTGCCCAATTTGGCCTGGCGTGGCTTCGCGATTCTGATCGCGGATCGCCCCGGCGACATCACCTGCCGTGATCGAAAGGTAGGCGAGGCGTTCGGGATCGACCCAGATTCGCATGCTGTAATCGCGTTGACCAAGCACCGAGATGTCGCCCACGCCGGAGATGCGAGCGATTTCGTCGCGGATTTGTAGTAAAGCGTAGTTGCTGAGATAAAGCTGGTCATGCCTGAGATCGGGTGAGAATACGTTGACGGTCATCAAGATGTCGGGCGATTTCTTGCGTGTCATCACGCCCGTCTGCTTGACGGAATCGGGCAGCGACGGCAGCGCCAGGTTTACGCGATTTTGCACCAGTACCTGGGCCAGATTGAGATCAACGCTCGGATCGAAGGTCACGGACAGGTTGTACGAACCGTCGTTCGTGCACTGCGACGACATGTAAAGCATGCCCTCGACGCCGTTCACTTGCTGCTCGATCGGCACGGCAATGCTCTGTTGCACGACGTCGGCGCTGGCACCCGGAAAATTGCAATCGACTTGCACGGTTGGCGGCGTGATGCGCGGATACATCGCCAGCGGCAGCGAGAAGACGGCAATGCCTCCCGCCAGCGTAATGAGAATCGAAAGCACCGATGCAAAGATCGGCCGATCTATGAAATATCGTGAGAACAATGTGGTTGGGGGGTCAGGGGTTCTCCGCTTGCGGCTTAGCGTTCGCATGGCGCCACGCGAGCGCTTAGCCGCAAGCGGCAATACGACATCGGGAAGATATCATTACGAATGATCCCTAGCGAATTCCGCCGTCGGCTTTCGACAGAGAGGCGGCGGTACCGCGAGGCAATGCACGTAGGAGCGGCGCCAAGGTTGAGGCCCCCGCTGTTGACGGAATCTGTTCGTCCTTGGCGTTCACCTTGAGACGAGGCCGAACTCGCTGCAAACCGCTAATGACGACGCGTTCGCCTTCCTTCAAACCATCGTTGACGACACGCAGCGATTTCACCTGCATGCCAATTTGAATCTTTCGCTGCGCGATCTCGTTGTCTGAGCTTACGACATAGACGTACTTTTGCCCCTGATCCGAGCCGATCGCAATTTCGGGAACCATTATGGACACATGCGGGTCGCCAATCGGCAGACGAATTCGCACGAACAGGCCGGGCGTCAGCAATCGATTCGGATTGGGAAATGACGCACGCAAGCGCATGGTTCCCGTCGTCGGGTTGAAATGATTGTCGATGAAATGGACTCTGCCTACGTGATCTTTGAAGTCGCTCTCGTCTGAAAGCGCAAGCAGTACGATTGCTTCATTTGCCGTGGATGAGCGTATTTTGCCCTCCTGCATCAGCCGTTGGATTCGCAGTCTCGTACGTTCATCGACGTCGAAATAGGCATAGACGGGATCCATCGACATCACCGTCGTTAGCACGGTTTCATCAGCCCTGACGAGGTTAAACTGATCGATCATCGCCTCGCCCGCGACACCGTCGATCGGCGACACGATCTTTGTGTAATTCAATTGAACCTCGGCAACCTTCCGTGTCGCCAGGGCGACCTGTTCCGAACCCGCGGCTTCGTGGTAGTCGCCGGACGCTTTGTCGAACGCTTCCTGTCCCAATGCTTTGTTCGCGAACAAACCCTTGGCACGTTCGTAGTCGGCTTTGAGTCGCTTGACTTTGAGAGTGGCAAGACCAACGCTTGCCTCGGCACGATCGAATTCCGCCTTGTATGTCGACGGATCAATGTCGAAAAGGGGAGCGTTTTTTTTGACTTTCTCGCCATCCTTGAAGTAGATGTGCAGCAGATGTCCCGTGACGCGGGCACGTATGTCGATGCGTTCCATCGATTCGATGCGACCTGTGAAATCTTCGAAATCGACGACCTCGCGGATCACGGCTCCGCTGACGATCACTTCCACAGGCTTCGGCGGCGCCAGGCTAGGTTCGGGGCGCGTGCAACCGGCGAGCGCCAGCGTCGATACGAGCGCGAGCATCAGGTTCGCGCCAAGTCGCGGCAGCAGAACAACCAGCGTTGGCAGTGCGCTCATCATCTATTCCTTACAAACACAACGAGCACGAGACAGCGTCAACAGAAAAGTGTGGAATCGGCAGGAAACAAAACTGACTCGTCAGTTCAATTATCTGTAATCCCGCATTCGATGTCAACTCTTTCTGCACCGAATCAGTGACATTCCTCGCGTAGTTTTCGCCTGACTCTTGTATCGTTCCATGTCTCGGCTTATCATCTAAATATTATCATTACGGTCGGACGCGAATCGCAGCTAACGTGCGAGTTCGCGAGCTTCCTATCGAATCGATTCACGTTATGCGTACTTGCGATCCCAAACGTGGGCAACAGATTCTCGACGCTGCCGCTCAGCTGTTCGCCATGCACCACTATCACCAAGTGCGCATGGACGACATCGCTGACCACGCAGGCGTCGCCAAGGGCACCCTCTACCGTTATTACAACGACAAGGAAGACCTCTACCTCGCCCTCACCGTCCACGGCATGCAGCGCCTCTTCGACGAGTCCCACGGCAAAATAATCGGTCCTGGTGATCCGTGTGATAAGGTTCGCGACTTCATCCGCAACATTGTTAGGTTCTACGAACAGCAACCGTATTTTCTCGAACTGATCCAACGTATCGAAACATCCGGTTCGACGGCGTCAACGAACGCTCTCCACGCCATCCGAACCCAGTGGTTTCAACTCGTGACCGAGCTCGTCACACAGCTTGAATCCACCGGCAAACCGATGGCCGAACGCCCGCAATGGGCCGCGTTGGCGCTGGTCGGCATCATCCGTGGTTTGCTTCGCTTCACACCACAGCCCTGGCCAAGCGACATGGCTGATTGGATCTACGACCAGTTCATGCACGGCATGACAACGCGTGTCACTTGTGTTTAGCGATCACGAAGTGCTTTCTCGTATGCCGCTTGCGGCAATACCACAATGGAGTTTCCATGCGAACCATCCTCTCCATTACGTTTCTTGGCGTATCTCTCCTTCACGCCGGCGAGCCGACGATTCCCGTTAGCATGCGCAGCGCCGATCTCAAGGTCGGGGAAACGCAAATTGTCACGCTAAGCGGCGAGCGCATGGTATCGGTAAAACTGGTCGAATTGAAGGAAACCCGCGACGAATTGCGGGGTGCCGTCCGCCGAGCGGAGGTTAAGGTGCTGATCAATGATACGCCGGTGACGCTGCTTTCGGCGAACTACCAGCTGCCGACGCGGGTTGGCGACCTGCTTGTCGATTGTCCGATTACCGCCGGCTATCCGCGCAATGCTACGAAGGGTGTCGCCGGCGAAAATCCGTGGGGGCTCGACACCGACGCCCGCATTCGCGTTTGGCCTGGCGACGAGCCGCTGCTCGCACCGGGCACGTTCATCTATCCCGCCAAGCAGCGCTGGTTCGCCAGCCAAACCCAGATGGCCAACGAGCCGGTGTTCGTTGACGGCGGCGAGAATCCGCTTAACAAGAAAATCTACTACCACTACGGCCTGGACATCGGCGGGGCCGAGGAACTCGTCGATGTCGTCGCAGCCACTGAGGGCACCGTCATTTCGTCGGGCAAGGCGATCCTTTCCGGGTACGAGAAATCGCTTGTCAAGCCACGCTATGACGTTGTCTACCTGCTCGATGGCCGGGGGTGGTTTTATCGCTATAGCCACCTGCATACCATCATGCCGTCGATCAAACCCGGTGCGAAGGTCAAGATCGGCCAACGCATCGGCATCCTTGGCAAGGAAGGCGGCAGCGGTGGGTGGTCGCACCTCCACTTCGACATCACCGGAAAGCAACCCTCAGGCAAATGGGGTATCATCGACGGTTACGCCTTCCTCTGGGACGCTTACATCCGCCAATACAAACCCGCGCTGCTCGCCGTCGCCAGGCCGCACCACTTCGCGACAGTCGGCGACAAAGTCACGCTCGACGGTTCGCGTTCCTGGACCGCCTCGGGCAAGATCGACGCCTTCGACTGGACCTTCGCCGATGGCTCGAAGGCGAATGGTAATCGCGTCGAGCGAGTGTATATCAAGCCGGGCGTTTACAGCGAGATTCTGAAAATCCGCGACGGGGCAGGGCGGATCGACTACGACTTCGCTGTGGTCCACGTCCATGCCAAAGATCCGAAGGCAAAGATGCCGCCGTCGATCCATGCCGTCTACTACCCGACATTCGACATCAAGGCCGGCGACCCCGTAACCTTCAAAGTCCGTACGTTCCGCACAACGGACGGCAAAGAAACCTGGGACTTCGGCGATGGAAGCCCGAAAGTCATCGTGCAAAGTGATGGCAACGTCGTACCCCTCGCCAAAGATGGGTATGCCCTCACCGTACACCGTTTTCAACGCGCGGGCCATTACGTCGTGCAGGTCCAGCGCACCGATTCACTCGGCCAAACCGCGACCGCACATTTACAGGTACGCGTCGGCGACTGACGGAGAGATGGCTGAAGCGTGTGGTACGAAATCAACAACGATGCAAGCACAACAGGAGGGCCGATAATGAATCGAATCCACGGTCGTTTTGTCATAGGGGTGATTATTTGTGCCCTGGGAATCGTCGGCTCTCCGTCGTCGATTGAAGCACAGGTTCCGTCGATCAAGGTTTTGAAGGACGATTGGGGCGACGCGCCACCAGGCAACATCGAGGCGGTGTGCCGATCAGTCGCCAGCGAGTTGGTGCCGTATTTCCCGAAGCGAAAATTCGAGCCGATCACCGTGAGCCGATCCAAGGGATCGCCCATTGTGTTTTATGGCACGGGCGCAAAAGGCGAACGTCGGGTAAGCCTGAACGTAAGGGGCACGTTCTGGTCGCAGTTCGCCTATCAGTTTGGTCATGAAATGGGGCATATTCTCTGCAACTATCGGGCGGCCAAGAACACCAATCTATGGTTCGAGGAATCGCTCTGCGAGACGGCGTCTATCTTTGCCATGCGCCGCATGGCGAAGACGTGGAAGGAGAAGCCGCCGTACGCTAACTGGAAGCCATACGCCGGTTCGTTTGAAACCTATGCGGACGACTACATGCGAGGCGTGACGAAACTCGACAAAGAGACTCTCCCCAAATGGCTTCAGGAAAATGAGGCATCGCTACGGAAGATCGATCGCCCGAAGATCCATGCAATCGGCGTACACGTTCTATTGCCGTTGCTTGAGAAGAATCCCGCTCGTTGGGAGGCGTTGAATTGGCTAAATCAGTTCGAGGCGCAAAAGGAACTAAGTTTCGCGGAGTATTTGGCCGAGTGGCATAGCCGCGTGCCGGTTGCCCACAAGCCCTTCGTCGCCGATGTCGCGTCGGCGTTCGGGCTATCGCTCAAGAACAGCAAGTGAAACATTTTGACGCGCCCGACAAAAGTACGAGTTAGAGGCTATAGCGACGGATTTCTTCAGTCCGTCGCTTACGCTTCCGACTCGAAAAAATGCTCGCGAATCGCGCAGCCGTTGTCTTTACGGAGGAACCTTGCGAATAGCGGACGATGGCATCGTAATCTCATTTCCCGGGAATATCCCATCGCCAGTAGCAAGTCCATAAACTAAAATTGGCGTTCTTGGTTGGCTGCCATTTCAGAGCCAGGCACGAAGGAAGCGGATTGCTGTTCGTTCCGATCAGATACTCCGTGCGTGGCTCTGCGGCGATTGCAAATGACAGGTGACGTTTGGAATTCAAAGTCGAAAACCTGTGTGGCTTTCTGATTCGCAGCAAGCTCATGAATCCCGATGAGGTGCTGGCGATGAAACAGCGCTGGCTGGCAGAGGCGAAGGATCAGGCCCAGAGCACGCCGGCTTTCCTCCGGTGGTTGGTCGCGAGCAATTACACAACCGAATATCAGGCCAGCCTGTTATCACGCGGACATGTCGATGATTTCTTCTTTGGCGAATACAGATTGCTTGAGCGTATTGGTCGCGGGCGCATGGCGGGGGTATACAAGGCGATCCATCCGTCGGGCCAGATCGTGGCGATCAAGGTGCTGCCGCCGTCGAAGGCGAAGAATAGTCTGATGCTGGCGAGGTTCCATCGCGAAGGTCGCTTGGCGACAAAATTACAACACCCCAATGTCCTTAAATCGTTTCAACTCGCCGAGACGAGTCGCGTCCATTATTTGGTTATGGAGTACCTCGAAGGAGAGCCGCTCGACGAACTCATCGCGAGGCGAAAACGACTTCCGCCCGCGGAGGCGGTTCGCATCATCCATCAGGCGCTCTTGGGTTTGCAGCATCTGCATGAGCACAACATGGTGCATCGCGATCTCAAGCCGGCGAATCTCATGATCATTCCCGCGCCGCAGCGAGGCGACTCCGAGACGACGTTGAAATCGAACGTCAAGGTTCTCGACATCGGCTTGGCACGCGAATTTTTCGACGAGAACACTCCCGCCGATGCAGCCGAGAGGGACGAATTGACAGGCGAAGGCGTGCTCCTGGGAACGCCGGACTATCTCGCGCCGGAGCAAGCCCGCGATCCGCGGGCGATCGATATCCGAGCGGACATTTACAGCCTGGGTTGCACGTTGTATCACTTCCTGACAGGTCAGCCGCCGTTTCCGGACAAAAACATTTTGACGCTGATCGTCCGCCATGCGTCGGAAGTGCCGAAGCCTTTACAGGAATTCAACCAGGCGATTCCTGAAGGGCTGTCGCAGATCGTCAGTTGGATGATGGCGAAGAAGCCGGATCAGCGTTACCCGACGCCGGCGCGGGCAGCGCAGGCGTTGGAAACGTTTTTGATGGTTACGAAGGACTCGCTGAAACCGACGGACGAAACGCCGCAGATGAAGAAGTATCTGACTTGGCTAGAAATGTCGAATCGCGACGAGGATGTGGCGATGACGCCGAAGCCAAAGTCGAATGCAAATGTGCCGGCCTTGAAACCCGTGTCAAATCCAATTGGTCCCGTGGTGAAGCCGGCGATGGAAACGATCGTGCCCGCGTCGAAGCAACCGAAACCGACGAGACCAGCAGCTCAACAACAACCGGAAAAGCAACGCAAACGCCGCACCGGCGTGCAAATGGAGCCTGCTGTGGTACCGGCGGTGCCAGTGGCGATAACGCGGCCGGCGAATCCCGTTGCGGCGCCGGCCCCCATCGCCGTCGCGCTGCCGCCGCCAGCGGCCGCGGCGGCGCCCATAGCACCGGCCCCGACAGCGCTGCCGATGGATCAATTCGATGTGGAACTTGTCGAATCGCCCGAGCCAGCGTTCAATACCAGGTTCCGCCTGACGAAGCGTGAGTTCCTGATCGCCGG
>CAMAUE010000010.1 GCA_945861245.1 Singulisphaera sp. GP187 | reverse complement strand
CGTCATGAGAGACATCCGTGAGATCAGCAACCGACCTCTGCATGTCAGAAAGCGACGTACAGCAAGTCGATGGCCATGACTCACAGATATGGAGAAGGCCGCTATAGCGCAAGCCCCTCAAACTGCCCAGTTATGCGCGCTGGCCGTGGATCCGGATGCAGGCGGCGCGGTGTCATAATTGACCGCTCCCCAGTTCACGACATAGTTGCCCCGCGTTCGCATGTAGGTCGTGCCCGCCGCATCTTGGTCTTGCGAGTTATTGTCGGCAGGGCAGTTGTAAAGGGCGATACGCGCACCGCACACGCCGTTCATCGTACCGGCAATCGTACCCGGCGCCACGTAAAAATGTCGGGTGACATCATTCTTGGCAGCGAGCGGGCCTTGATCGATGAATGGCCAAAGGTACATCACCCACGTTTGCCTGGGGTTGTTCCGCGCTCCGATGGGCATCTGTTTGTTGGCGTCATGAAAGCTGTGAAACGCTACTCCCCACTGATGCAGGTTGTTCACGCATTGCGTCCGGGCGGCGGCTTCCCGCACCTTCTGCACCGCTGGAACCAACAAGCTTATGAGAATCGCAATGATGGCGATCACCACAAGTAACTCAATGAGCGTGAACGCTCGACGATTGGTAGACATAAGATGCACCTTGTCAAAAAAATAAGAGATGGATCAGATGAGTAGATTGTAATCACATTTCGCAATCCTGTCGAGAGAAAAGTATGCCATCGCAACGATTAGAACGAGTTCTGCGACGAATAACACGGCGCGGACAAACCGCATAGAATACAGAATCACGAAACGTTATTTTGAGTTCCCCTTTCGTGATTTCGTACTTTCGCGCTTTCGTGATTCGTATCGGTTTGCGGATTCGTCGCGCGATGCTATCCTTGGTTCAGTTCTTACCAACCAAATCGTGCAGCCTTCATCTCCAAAAAAGCGCTCTTCCATTTTTTACCCAAATAGGTTGTTATTCCGTTTGGACTCTTGCGCATTCGGCACGAGGCCGGTGGACGGAACCACCAACTCGAGGCAACATCGGCATGGCAGCGGCACCCCAGTTTGACTCAACCTCCTGGACCAGCCTGCTTCCCAGCGTCCAACTCGACGTTCGGCAGGCCGCCGTGCGTGCGGCCACCTATTCCCTCGACGGCGTCGAATTTCTCCTCGGTAGTGCCATCGGTTGCGATCTAAGGCTCAGTGCCGAGGCTCCCGCCATTTTGTGCAGCTTCGCGCGACACCCTCAAGGCGTCCGCTTGCGCCGCTTCACATCCTCGCAAACCATTCTCGTAAACGGTGAACCCTGCTCGCTTCATGATGCCCTCGGCGACGGCGATCGCATCCAGATCGGCAGCGTCGAAATTGCTTGCAGTATTCAAGCACCCCAAACCATTGCCTTGCCGGCGGCCGAACAGGCCCAGCGAGCGCTTGAAGAAAAACTCGAACAATTTCGTCAGCAGATGCAGCGTTTTCAGGACGAAAAAGAGGCCTTCGAAGATCAACGAGCACTGACGCTACGGAACGGACTCTCCAACGATCGGATATCGGAACGCAAGGATATCACGCGCGATCTCGATCACCGCGATCGCCTGCTTGAAGAACGCGAACAACGACTCCGGCTGGATGACCAGGACACCCCTGATCGACGCCAGGCCGAGCACGCCCGGCAAGAGGACTTCGACCGCCGCGCCGCCGATCTGACCCAACGCACGCTGCGGCTGGAGGAGGAACGACGGGCGTTTGAAAATCGCTCGATGCATTCACAAACCGATGCCGACGCCAAGCTCGGTGACCTTGCACTGCTCGATAAATCGCTTAGCGATCGCGCCCGCGAACTTGAAGCCAAGGTCAAACAATACGAAGCCGACGTGCTTCGGCTAAATCGGCTTCAGGGCGAAATCGAAACCCGCGATGCCGAGACGCGCGCCTGCCATGATGAGATCACCACGTTGCGCGACCGACTTCGCAACGACAGCGAGGAGCTTGAGGAGCAAGTCAACAAACTCGACACCTGGCGTTCGGAACTAGTGGCGGATTCGGATCGGCTCGCCAAACAAAAGCAGGAACAGGACGCCAACACCCGCGACTTCGCCGAGCGCAGCGCCGCCCTCGAAGGCCAACAGGCGACGCTCGCCATCCTCCGTGGCCGACTGGAGCGCATGCGCGACGAGGTCCGCAAGCGCGAAGAGCAACTCGACGTTGAACGCAATCGGCAACAGATGGTCGAAGCCGAGTTGACGCGCAAGGGCGAAGAATTGCGCCAGATGGAAGCCGACGTGCGCGCCGATCACGAGATGCATTCGCACGATCAGAAGCAATGGGCCGAGCGCGGCGCCATCATGGAAGCGGCGGTTCGCCAGATCAAGCTCGCTCAAGAAAAACTTAACGCCGACCAACAGCGAGTGGAACAACAAGCCAACGACATCGAACAAGGCCGTGGTCAACTCGCGGAAGCGGAATCGCTGTTGCACAGTCGGCTAGGCCAATTGGCGGAGACGCGCGAACGTCTCGATCTCGATCGCCACACGCTCCAGCAACGCGGCGTGCATCTCCTCGAACGTGAAGAGGCCTGTGCGGCATTGCAGGAACAACTGCGCCGGCGCTCCGAGGAAATGGACGCTCGCCGAAAGGAAATCGGGGAGCAGGCGGATAAGCTCGATGGGCAATCCGCGCTGATCGAGGCGAAGGCCTTTGAAGTCGGCGAGCGCGAACAACAACTCAAGACGCAGATCGAAGCCTGGCGGCGCGAACTGGATACGAAAGCATTAACGCTAAAAGAACAGCATACCAATATCGCCGGCTTCGAGGATCGCTACCAGGAGCAGATGAACCTCGTTAATGTGCAGCGCCAGGCCCATGCCAGCGAACGTGCGGAGTTCAAAGCCGAACAACAGCAAGCCTTGGAAGACCTCGCCAAGTCGCGGGCCGAGTATGAAGCGATGCGCACCGAGGCCCAGACGATTATTGCCGACCTGCCCGACGCCGAGGTCCGCGCCGGCGCTGTTGCCGAGCGATTAGGTGTGGCCCGCGCGCAATTACGCAATCATCTCGCCGAAATCCATCAATACGTTCGCCAATGCCAGGACGATCTGACGCAGCTTCGCAGCCGGCTGCAGGCCGATCTCGATTCGTTACAAACACACGAACAATCGCTGCGCCAACAGCAAGACGACCATCGCCTCGCGCTGGCCGCCTATCGGCAACACCTCGTCGAATGGCAGGGCCAAATCGCCGAGCTGCGTCGCACCCTGGCCCGCGGTGAAACTCGACTCGAACGCAAGCAGGCCCAGGTCCATGAGCAAGCACGCGTCATGCAAGCCGAGTCGCAACGGCTCACGCAACAGGCCGAGGAGTTGCAATTACAGGAACGCGACGTCGCCGATCGCCGTGACGAAATCGACCGCCATCTCGTCGACATGCGCGATTGGTATCGCCGCAAGCTTCGCGATCTCGCCGGCATCCCACTTGTGCCCGGTACGTTGGCGAATCTCAACGAACCCACGATCCTGCCCGCGCCGACGACGGAGACAATCAGCGAGGATGGCGAATCAGGCATCATCCCCACGGGCCGAAGTATCCTCTCGCTGAAGTCGGCAGACGAACAGGGCGACGACCGGCTGGGCCGACTCATGCGCGACGCCCAACTCATCGACGGCGACACGCTCACCGCGCTCTTGGCCGAGTCGCGTCGGCAACGGCGCTCGCTACGCCAGGTGTTGCTCGCCAGCGGCGTTATCACCTTGTATCAGCTCGCCTTGATCGAGACGGGCAACCTCGCGGGCCTCATGCTCGGGCCGGTGCGCGTTATCGATCGCCTGCGGACGTCGCCGCATGAGATGGTCTATCGCGTATTCGATCCAAGGCGTGGCGTCGAAGCGGTGCTGCGACACCTCGCCGAGAGCGACCTCGCCGATGCCGTCAAGCCCGACGAATTCCGCCAACGATTCCGCCAGGCGATGCTCAACGATCCGCATGTCGCCAATACGTTGGACGTGTTGGAGCTATCAGGTCGCCCAGCCGCATTGCAGGAATGGTTGACAGGCCTGACAGCGACCGATTGGCCCCCGCTCGCCGCCGCGCCGGGCGTCTGCTGGCGTCTGCTCACGCAAGCCGCTCAGGGTCTCGCAACCGGACATCGCGCGGGATTGGTGCATGGTCATCTCAGCGAAGATTCGCTGCTGCTCACCGGCGAAGGCGTGCTAAAAATTCGCAGCCTCGGCGAGCCAACCTGGCTACTCGGCACGCCGCCGGACGACGAACCGAGCATGCGCGAGGATTTGCGAGCATTGGGCCGAATCGCGTCAAGTTGGTGTACGCCCGCCGGTGTGAGGAAAGGCCCACGGACGAAGCCGTTGCCCGATGCCCTGGTGTCGGTGCTGTTCCGCCTGGCCGCCGACGGCGATCAGGGTTATCGTGACGTGGATGAACTACTGGCCGACCTCAGCAACGCCGGCGACGCGATCCCGCCGAACGCCGAGGCCTGGGACCGCCTGCTGAAATACATCCGCGAACACGGCGCCAGCGAATCGCCGCTAAGACGGTCGGCGTAGGCAATCCATTTCGTTTAGCCGCGACGCGCCAGCGGAGCGCGGACGGCACGCCATGCGATCGCGCGACGCCCAGTCCGCGCTCCGCTGGCGCGTCGCGGCTAAACAAAATCCGTCACCGCTCCCAGCGACTCCAGCAGTTGCCGATACCACGTCATCGCTTGCTGTGCGCGGCCCGGAAGTGACGTCGCGCCCCAGATGACGCTGAGCGTTTGCGTCGTGGTGGCGTCGGTCTTGGTGCGCTGGGCGTCCTTGACGGCGTTGCCTGTTGGGCCTTGTGCATCGCACAAACAAACCAGGCCGGCGATGTCGATCACCTGGCCGGCGGAGTTGAAAACGTACGTCGCTCCCGCCGGCGCGATCGCGATGCGGAACGACGGCGTCGTCTTGGCCAAATCGACGACGCTGATCGGCAGGCCGCTGTGTAGCGATACGATGTTGCACGCATCCACAGCCGCGTTGATCGAACCCAGGCTGCCAGCGCTGACCGCACGCACCAGGTATTCCGACGCCGGCTTGCTCCGTCCCGCCGGCTTAAACCCGCCGTGCCGAAGCATCGCTCTGACCGCATCGCGCACCGTGTCGTCGGCGCGAAGCGGCGCGGCGACATCGATCGCCAGCAGCGCAAGCATCTCCGCAGGCGTCGGCATGTCGCCGATCGGCTTTGCGAACGTCGTCGTAAATACGCACGCATCCAGCAGCGGATGGGCGTCGATTGTAAGTGCAAAATTGTCAGGCATGACGCTTCCCTCCAATGCCAAAAGCCCTCGTTCCCACGCTCTGGGACATGGTGATAATCTCTCGATTGCATGCAGGAATACAACCACGGATAACACGGAATACACGGATAAAGAAAAATTCCTGCAAGCTATTTCTTATCTGTGCGATCCGTGCTATTCGTGGTTGTATTTGGAATCCTAGGACGGTTTTTCGAAATGATACCACACGCCCGCTTTCATGACGGCGCGGATTTTTTCGAGGCACGTCAGGTCGCGCGTCGGGTCGCCTTCGACGACGATAAGGTCGGCACGTTTGCCCGCGCTCAACACTCCGCGATCCGGTAGCTCAATCGCCTCGGCTGCGGTGGCCGTGACCGCTCGCAAAATCTCCGTCGGCGTGAGTTTGAGTTCGCGCTCGGCGGCACGCAGGCCCAGGACGAAGCGCTCAATCGGGCAAAGCCGAACGCCGGCGTCGGAATGGATCGTATAGCGGATGCCGGCGTCGATCATCTGCCGTTCGCAGGCGAAGCGGGCGTCGAGCCGTTTCACCGGGCCGATTCCGAGCGTGTTGACTTCTGGCAGAAATGCACGCCTCGCCAAGCCGGACATCGTCAGGCCTACGAATTGGTTCTGATCGATAATCTTCTTAGCCAGCTCGGGATCGAATTCGTAGCGAAATTCTTCGACGCGCCAGTCGCAATGCTCGATGGTGCGAAAGTTCGCCGCCACCACCGCAGGCAAAGCGACGCGGCTCAGGACATGGGCGGCGGAGTGCTTGCTGGCATCGCGACCCATTTGAGCGATGCGGTGCAGCGTGCGGGCGTCATACTGGGCCTTCATCGGGTCGGATGTTGCCGTCATGTTTCCGCCCGTCGCCATCACCTTCAAAAAGTCGACGTCCTCGGCCAGCATCTTGCTGGCGGCGGCCTCGACCTCGTCGTACGTATCCGCCACAAGCCCCAGCCAATGGCAGTGGCCGAGCGTCGTCGTGATCGGCGAGCCGCAGGCGACGATGTCCGCGCCGACGAGTTCGCCACGCCGAATGCGATCACGTACCTGCTGGACGTGGTTCTTGGTTCCACCGCAATCACGCACGGTCGTCAAGCCCGCGTGCAGGGCCGCCTCGGCATTGCCGGCAATTCGCGCCATCCGCTCGGCATCGGACTCGCGCGTCACCTGATCGATGATCGCTTCGTTCGTCGGCTGAGCCGACATCACGAGGTGTACGTGCGTATCGATCATTCCGGGTAGGATGGTGCAGCCGGGAAAATCGACGACTTCGCCCGAACAGGTCTTGGGAGAAAGCAGCGCTGTCTCGACGCTGTCGATGCGGTCGCCGACGACCTGGAGAACTGGGCGAACACGTGTGGCATTGCCCGTACCGTCCCACAAGCGATCCGCAGTGATAAGCAATGGATTCATATCGCGCTCCAGGTGTAGGTACTGGTATGACACATCAATCTGCCGATACACACATGCGATTCTCTTGGCAACGGCGGGCCGCAGCTATTCTAACACTTATCATCGTCCGACCAAGGCGAGCGACATATCTGGCTTATCCTTTGTCAGCGCTAAGATATCGGGTACGAGCCGGAAGCGTAAGCGACAGATAGTTATGCCAGACCGCCGCTTACGCTTCCGGCTCGTAAACCAAACATCCTACATTTAAGCTGTGACAGAGCACTAGTGAACCTCCCCATGAATGGATGACTGGAGTCAACAAAAACCAGTAGTGCCCAACACCCAGTTCTTCGCATTCACTCTGTGTCTCTGTGGTGAATGTTGGAGTGAGGACGGGCGAGAAGTGTCCGATTTCTTCTTCCTTTATCCGTGTTCATCGGTGTTATCTGTGGTTAGTATTGAATTTCGATTGAACAGTCTTGGACTTAGTTCACGCATCAAGAGAACCGATATTTCGACCATTACATTCACAATATCTTCATCGTTTTCACACACGACGTTTGTGTCGTTCCTTAATCATAAGAGGCGATACGAGAGCTAGCGTTTTTTTCGTGGAACAAGAATCCTCGCTAGTTCATGGGAAAGCGAAGGCTCTTGGTCTACGAAAATACCCGAACAGCCTCGACGTAATAGAACTTGCGTGTTTCAAGTTCCAGCGTTAGGTGGGCAGTGTAATTCGCACCCGCAAATCAAGCGGCGTAGCGGTTTGCCTGAGTTTTCACTTGCAACTTGCCAACGTGGAACGACTGTGAGTGTAAATCCTGAACTTCGCGAAAGCTTCAAAACAGGCACGCGATAAACCACACAACAACGACTACAAATAAAGCTGTAGTCAATATTGCGTCCCATGATCCATTTTGGAGAGAACAACATGAATCGGTTCACATGCATCGGTCTGTTCGCGGCGTTCGTTGCGGCGTCGAGCCTAGTTACGCCGGCACTTGGCCAAGGCAAACAGGCCAAGGGCGAGATCAAGGTCGATGGTTCGAGCACGGTCTACCTGCTTACCAAAGTCGTCGCCAGTGATTATCGCAAAATCAATCCGGATGTCAGCATCAGCATCGGCGTGACCGGGACCGGCGGCGGCATGCGAAAGTTCGCCAACGGCGATCTCGACATCTGCGACGCTTCACGCAAAATCAAAGAAGCCGAGGCCGTCGCCTGCAAGAAAAACGGCATCGAATATGTCGAGCTGCAAGTAGCGTGGGACGGCCTGGCTGTCGTCATCAACAAGAAAAACGACTACGCCAACAAGTTGACGATGAACCAGCTCAAGAATATCTGGCATCCCGATCTCGCCGCCAAATCCTGGCAAGATGTCGATCCGAAGTTCCCGAATGTCAAATTCGGCGCCGACACGCTCTGGGGCGCCGGCAAAGATTCCGGCACGTTCGACTACTTCACGGAAGCCGTCAACGGCAAGGAACGCCTGATCCGCCAGGATTACAACGGCAGCGAAGACGATGAAGTCCTGGTCACCGGCGTTGCCAACAATCCCCATGCGATGGGCTTCTTCGGTGTTGCTTACTACACCGCCAACAAAAGCAAATTGAACGTCGTTTCAATCGCCAAGAAATCCGGCGAACCGTATTATGAACCGAATGAGGAGAACGTCCTGAGCGGTAAATATCCGATCAGCCGTCCCCTTTATATTTATGTCACCAAAAAGGCCCTCCAACGCGAAGAGGTCCGTTCGTTCGTGCAGTTCTACCAGAGCCGGCCCGACCTCGTGAGAACCTCCGGGTATGTGCAGATGAACAAACTGCAGATGTTCAAAAACCAGAAAAAGCTTGCCGACGCGACAAAATAACTTGCCGAGTCTGGGATCCTATCCGACATGCCAAAGTTCAGCGGGAAGCTAATCGGAACCCCACTTGGGAAATCCGAAATAACGCCTTCCCTAATTGCCGCTTGCGGCTTAGCGTTCGCAAGGCGCCACATGAGCGCTAAGCCGCAAGCGACAATTTGAACTCAGTTTAAGTCGGATCAGGTAATTTTGCTTCGTCGAACCACGGATTAAAAATGTCCACGACACAATCTGCAAAGCCATTCTCCTTTCGCGAATGGAATGAGAAGCGAGGTCCGGCCAATCGGTTCTGGGAGTTCGTTATCGAACGATCTCTGCTGGCCTGCGGGTTGTTCTCGATCGTCATCACGCTGGCCATCGTCGTGGTGATCTTGATGGGCACCTTCAATTTTTTCGCAACCAACGCCGAAGTGGTCGAGGTGAATGGCGAAAAGGTTGTCGAAGCGAAGGTAATGCCGGCAGGCAAGATTTGGGATCGCTTCTCTTATTTCTTCGTCGGCAGAGAGTGGACGGAAAGTTCGGGGGAATATTCCATTCTCCCGCTTGCATCAGCGACCTTCTATGTCACATTGATTGCGGCGCTCGTAGCCGTACCGATCGGTTTGCTCACGGCCACCTACCTGAGCGAATATGCGCGACCGTGGGTACGGGCGTTCGCCAAACCGACGCTCGAACTGTTGGCAGGCATTCCGACCGTCGTATACGGCTTCTTTGCGGTCACGGTCATCACGCCTTTACTGGCGAAATTCATTCCAGATCTGGGGAATCCGAATAACCTGATCAGCGGCGGGGTTGTAGTCGGGATCATGATTATTCCGATGATCGCCTCACTCAGTGAGGACTCCTTGCGTGCCGTCCCGCGTTCGCTGCGCGAAGCCTCGATCGCCCTGGGCGCGACCAAATTTCAAACGTCGGTCAAGGTCGTCATCCCGGCTGCGTTATCGGGTATCGTCGCATCGTTCCTGCTCGCCATGTCGCGTGCCATTGGCGAGACGATGGCCGTGACGCTGGCGTGCGGCGAATCCGCACGAATGGCACTGGATCCTCGCCAGGGCGCCGCCACGATGACGAGTATGATCGTGCATCGAGCCAAGGGCGATGTCGAGCATTTTTCTACCGATTACAGCAGCCTTTTCGCGGTTGCCGCTGTGTTGTTCTTTGTAACATTGGGGATGAACATTGTCGCACAGTGGGTCCTCCATCGCTATCGGCAGGTGTATCAATGAGCGAATCTGGGCCAAATCGTGAACAGACCAAGCCGCTCACCCTCGGACAGGTGGTCGTGGACGCGATCGAAAAATCTTTTCTGGTGGCAGCGGCGATGTCGCTTGTGGTATTCGCAGTCAAGACCTATGCTACCATCGACGATCCCAACACGTCGACGGCCTCCATACTTGTCCTGTGCGGGCAGGCGTTCGTGATCGCCTGGCTACCTGCATTCGCGTGGTTCCTCATCGCCAGTTCGCGCGTCTGGTCCGATCACGCCTTTACCGTCGCGGGATTCCTCGCCACCTTCGTCGGCCTGGCGATTCTCGGCGTTTTCATGTACCAATTGACAGCCGATGTCGCGTTGTGGTTTCAGCACACGCCGGAACTCATTGCCTTTCAAAACCTGGAGCACGAAAAAGTAATCGCTGCTGCTGTCGGCAAAAAGAGAGCCATTCAGGCCGAATTAGAGGATTTGGAGAATGAACTGACGAAGGAACTGAAGCTTGCCAAGGATGCCGACGAAAAGGCGATGGTCCGAGAATTATTCCAGTTTGGCATCGACAAACGCCGCGCCGACCTCGACCAAATTGCGAGCGATAAGGTGACGATTGCCGAGCGAAGCCTGCGAGCCGACACCTCACGCCTGGCGATTTTACACGCCTTTCTGACAAATCCGGTCGAGAAGCATGCCCAAGATTCCGGCGTCGGACCTGCGATGTGGGGCAGCATCTGGCTGGCGCTCATCACCATACTTTTTTCCGTTCCCGTCGGTGTGGGCACGGCAATATATATCGAGGAATATCGTCAGTCGGGCTGGTTGGCGCGAATCATTCAGGTCAACATCAATAATCTCGCCGGCGTGCCGTCCGTAGTCTATGGCATCCTCGGCGGCTTTGTATTCGTCTATATCTCCAGGCAAGTTCATGCGGTACATCCGCAAGTGGATCCGTTCAACTTGCTCGGCGGCGGCTTGACGCTCGGGCTGCTGACGCTGCCGATGATTATCGTCTCCGCACAAGAAGCGATCCGCACCGTTCCAGGATCACTTCGGCATGGCGCGTACGCTCTCGGGGCGACCAAATGGCAGACGATCTGGACTGTCGTGCTGCCACTCGCGCGGCCAGGCATCATGACAGGAACGATCTTGTCGATTTCGCGTGCCATTGGCGAGGCGGCGCCGCTGGTTCTGTTCGGCGCGCAGCAACAAGTCGATCGCAATCCGTCGCTGATCTCAAAATTCACCGCTCTGCCGTTGCAAATCTACCAGTGGTCTGGGCTGCCCGCGGTCACGATTGAGGGCATCGAGGAACCGATCGACATCTGGAAGTACAACGCCGCCCTGGCGAGTGCCGTGCTCCTGGCGATATTGCTCGCGATAAACGGGACGGCGATCTATCTCCGCAATCGATCCCAACGCCGGCGTGATTGACAACGTATACTTCACGCAGTTTGAATTGCCGCATCGATGGCACAGACATTCCTGTCTGTGTAAGCCCCAAACACAGACAGGAATGCCTTTGCCACCGTTCAATAAATCGAACAAGTCTAGCGGTACGAAAAGGCAGAGTTGACAGGTCCGTGGGGCCAGGATTTTCACAGCCTGGCCAGACTGGAAAGCCTGGCCCCACCTGTCAAATCAAGCTGGTCGGACCACTAGAAATCGCCAAATTGAAAATGAATAGGCTGCGACCCGACTGGAACTTATCCGCCGCGCGACCTTCGACGTGACCGGGGGTATTGGACGACATGCAATCCCTTTGCCCCGCTCGGCCGGCTCGGATTACTTGTGCTTGTACAGAAAGACTTTCGTCGGCCGATTGGCGAAGTACAGGGTGACGCCGTGCGCCGCGATCGAGCCGCTGGCCCCCTCGGAGATCGGCGCGTCGGGTAGCTGCCGCCATTCGTTTTTCTTCAGGTCCAGGGCGTGGAACTTGCCCTTGTCCTCGGAGCTGACGACGAGTAGCTCGCCACTGACCGGGTCGATGGCGGTCACGGTGCTGCTGATGCGGATGACGAACGGCGCCTCCTTGATTGGCGTGACGTTGCCCTGAGAGTCCATGCGCTGCAGTTGCTTGCTGCCGTTGCCGGCACCGAAGATCACGGATTTGTCCACCGCGTTGTATTTGGCGATGTTGTGGTAGGGGCCCATCGCGAACCGGTCCTTGAGTAGCGACCAGGTGTTTTTCTCCTCGTCGAAGAAGTGAACCGCGCCGCCATAAACGCGCACCAGCCCTTTGCGCTCGGGGAAATAGGCCAGGGCGGTGCCGTGGCCGGTGGCGGCGCCTTTGATTTCGGGCAGCGTGGTCCATGCGTCCTTGGCGATGTCGTAGCGGTGGACGAGCCGCGTGGCGCTCTGGTGATGGAAGAGAATGCCGCGGGCCGGGTCGATGGTGTTGTTCTGGTAGGCGTGGCCGATCGGACCTTTGCCGGTCTTCGCATCTCCAGCCCACCAGACCGGCGTGGGCATGAGCTTCCACGAATTGGTCGCGGCGGAGTACGTGATGAACTTGACCGCGGCGTAATGCCCCTGGCCGACGAACAGCACCTGCTGCGTTTTGGGGTGCCAGACGGCGGTGTCGGTATAGCCGAGGATGTTGCCGTTTTGCACGCGCAACAGTTCGGCGGTGTAGTTGGCCGTGGTCAACTCCGCCCAGGTCCCGGGCTTCATGCCGGCGGCGAGCTTGGAAAGCTCCGTTTCGGATGATGGCTTGGCAGGCTGATCTTGGACGGGAACTCGGGCAAGTCGGAAACCGCGGAGGTCGCTGTGGCCGGACGGAACGCTCCCGCCCCGGCTCGCCGCCCGGCAGCTCCCGGCGAGGTCGCGCCAGCCGCCGCCCCGGACCACCCGGAGCGAGCCCTTCGGATCGTAAAGGTCCTCGCACCATTGCCACACGTTGCCATGCATGTCATATAAGCCCAGTTTGTTTGGCGCGTACGATCCCACCTTCGTCGTGCGACTCAAGTACGGCCCCTCGTCCGCCTTGCCGAATGGAAAGTCGCCTTCGAAGTTCGCTTGTTTCGAGGACAGGTCGTTGGTCGGTTTATCGAAGTAGAAGTGATACGCGCATTCTTCCTCAGAAGTGGCCCCTCCACGACAAGCATATTCCCATTCCGCCTCACTCGGCAAGCGGTACGTCCAGCCCTTCCCCTTCGCTTGCTCGTTCAGCTTCTTGATGAACTCCTGCGCGTCGTCCCACGACACGCTCTCCACCGGAAATTGCTTCAGATCCTCATCCTTGATGTCCTTGACGCTGTCCTTCCCGAAGCCGTCGCGGGAGAAGTAGCTCGGGTTCTTGCCCATCACGGCCTGCCATTGCCCCTGCGTCACCGTGTGGATGGCGATCTCGAAGTCCTCCTTGATCTCCGTCTTCTTGCCCGCCTTGCCGCCGCCGCCGCCCATGTAGAACGTCGCCTTCGGCAGCGGCACGAACTTCATCCCCAACGGGCCGTCCTTTGGCACCGGCGGTTTGGCCGGTTGAGCCGCTAATCCAGGCAGAGCAATGAAAAGGCACGACGCCACAAGAACCCAGCGGGACGACATGAGAAGCCTCCTTTAGCGAAGTGAACGTATCGTCTGTAAAGCGATACCGCAATCTCACTTTATGACTTTGCGTCTCATTTTCTCTGTCCGATTGGCGGCTACGAGAGAAAAATGCACTTCACGTTCGCGTATTGCGAGAATCCCTTGTCAAACGTGACCATCTCCAGATTGGCGGCGACGGCAAATGCCGCCAAATAGGCGTCATTCCAAACTTTGGGCGAAAACGATTGGTGCTGTGTGAAAGTTCGCCAGTGGGTCTCGAGATCAGCAGGTTCGCCGGCAAACGCAACGCGGGGGTCGCTCAAAAGAATGTCGTACTTCTGCCACGCGTCCGGTAGCGTCAGGGCGTGCTTGCCGAAAACGCTTGGGTTGGTAGCCAGCCGTAGAAAGCCTTGCTGCGTGAGCCGGCAGAAAAAACAGGCGGCGTCATTCGGCAAGCCATCAAACCACGTTTTCGCGGCGGGGTGGTGGACGTGCGAGTCGAAAGTCAGCGCCAACCAGACGTTAATGTCGGGCAGATGCATCTTCTTCGTCCATGATCTGTGCGATTCGTTCGGCGGTCAGGTGCACGCTGCCGGGCTGACCGGTCCGCACCAGTGGAATCTGGATTCGCCGCTTTTCGCGAGCCGATCTGGCTGGCGACGATGCTGGAAACGTAACGGTGACGACGGCACCTTCGGGCAAAGCCGGTCCGCCGTCCAACACCACCACGCCATTGTGTACTCGACCAGGAATGACCATGCCGTCATTGTTTGTCAAACGAGACAAAGAAGCAAGAGCAAAACTCGCCGCCGCTCCTTTTGAACGTCGCCTTTGGGCGGATCGCAGCGTTCCATTGTTTTAGCTGGACGGAAGAGGCCAGCCGTCCATAATGATAAGGAACTCACCAAGGAGAATCTAAACCATGTTTCGTTCCATCCTTTTACTGACTTTTCTGACGCTCGCTCCGTTATTCCTCTTCGGAAACGCACGTGCACAACAAACGACGCCCAGCAAAACCAAAACGGTTCGCCTGGTCACCGTCGGCAACAGCTTCTCCCAGAACGCCACCCGTTACCTGGATGACCTGGTGAGAGCGGGAAAACACACCCTGATCCACCGGCCGTTGGCGATCGGCGGCGCCAGCTTCGAGGTGCACTGGGACAAGGCCCAGCTTCACGAAAAGGATCCCATGGACCCGAAGGGCCTTTATGGCAAGAAGAGCCTGCGCCAGGAGCTGAAGAGCGATACCTGGGACTACGTCACCATTCAGCAAGCAAGCTTCAAGAGCCACAACATTGCCACCTATCGGCCAACCGCCAAGCAACTTCACGACTACATCAAGATGGCCGCACCGAAATCCGCGATCCTGGTTCACCAAACGTGGGCGTATCGCGTGGATGATCCGCGCTTCGCAAAACCGTCGAAGACGAAAGGGGAGCCGTCAACGCAGAAGGAGATGTACGAGGGCTTGACGAAGGCGTACCAAACGATTGCCGGAGAATTAGGCGCCCGGGTCATTCCCGTTGGAGATGCGATGTACCTGGCGGACACCCACGCCAAATGGGGCTATCAGTCGGACAAAAAATTCGATTTCAAGAACGCCATGCCGCCTGCGTTGCCGAACCAGACGCATTCCCTGCACACCGGCTGGCGCTGGGGTGCCGCGAAGGACGGCAAGAAATCGCTGACGATGGATGGTCATCATGCCAATGTCGCTGGTGAGTACCTCGGCGCATGCGTTTTCTTCGAGGTACTTTTCGGAGAAAGCGTCGTGGGGAACACGTTTGTTCCTCAACAGATCGACCACGATTACGCTCGCTTTCTGCAGGAGACGGCGCATCAAGCCGTTGCCAAGAAATAACCTGGCAAGCCCGTGTGAAACTAACGCGAACGATTTCAAGTCCGCTTCAACTCTGGGAGCACGAGTACGATTGCACGCCTCCAAGTAGAGCACTCAACTTCAGTAAACGGGGAATCGTATGAAATGGTCATGCATTAATCTGATGTTCTTGATGTCGATTTCGCTCGCGAACGGCCAGGAAGCGCACGGAACGTGGAAAGCGGGGGTCGCGACGCGGATCATTACGCCCCAGAAGAACATCTGGATGGCGGGTTATGCCAGCCGAAAGGAGACGCAGCTCGTTCTTGCACAAGGGCGAGATTCTCTCCCCGTCGCGGTGGAGCCCGTTTCCTTCAAGCACGCCGGAGTGCTCGAGGCATGGGCGGCGTATGCAGGCAAGCTCACTTTCGGAAAAGGCCAGACGCTGGCCCTGCTCGATGACGGCTGCAAATTGTCCATGCCCGAATGGTCGCAGTCGGACGGCCCCAAGCCAAAAGTCCTCGTTGCCTACAACAGTGTCGATGGGAATGACGACCCGAAGCACGTGGGCCGCGGCTATCATGGCTCGACCATCGGCATTCCGTCCTCGCTCAACTACAAGGGCAAGCACGGAGTCGCGTTCAACAACCAGTTGGCCGTCGTTCGCGCCCTGGAATGCTGCCATTGTAACGTGAAGGACAGCAAGTCGCTGGCAGCCGGGTTGCAATGGGTAATCGACCATCACACGAAGTACCGCATCACCGCCGTCAATCTGGCTCCCGTGGATGATCTGGAGCACGCGACGCCGGTTCCGACCGCGATCGACGCCAAGCTGACACGGCTGCGCGAACTGGGCATCTGGGTCAGTGCCCCGGCGGGAAATCACAACTTCACCAAGGGGATCTCCTGGCCGGCATGTCAGCCCCACTGTTTCGCGATCGGCGCTGTCAGGCCCGGCAAAGATGAGGTCTACCTCGATCGAAGCGCGAAGATCGATCTCGTCGTCCCCGCCGCGGCGACATCCTCCTCCAACGCGATTCTCTGCGGTTCGGTACTGCTCCTGCGTGAGGCCATCGAAAAGTCTGGCTACGAATGGAAGAAGGACGGCACCAATCTTCCCGACGCCATGATGGCGATTTTCCAACGAACCGGAGTTGCCGTGCGCGATCCAGCGAGCAACCTGACCTTTCGCCGACTCGATTTGAAGGCGGCCCTGGATGAGGTGTTCCGGCGCGGCAAGCGCTGAGGCAAATCCGCCGGAACGACTTTACTGGCCAATATGCCCCGCCTCACAGCTTCTTCAGCATCTGCGCAACGCGGTCTTCGAACATCCTCTGCCATGCCGGAGCCAGCAGGCAGTCGCTGTCCTCCTGAGCGCCGCCGACGTTCTCGAGTTGCTTGGCGGTCGGCGTGTAGTAGATGTAACCGTTCGTGTAGCCCGCGACGAAGGTGTGCTTGTGCGGGGACGCTCTTTTGATGTTCAGGCCGATCTCCACCGTGAGTTCGCCGGGAAAAGTGACGAGCACGAAATCCGCGACACGCAGCCCCACCACCTCGACCGCCAGCGGTTTCATCTCGGCCAAGCGATTCGTCTCCTGGTGTTTCCGCAGCAGAGCGAGATTTGTCTGTAGCCGCGTGAGTTGTTCCATGGTGAAGATGTTGTCCATGTAGGCCTTCATGCTCTTGCGATTGGCTTCATCCAACCGGGTCAGGTCATCGCGGCCCAATTTTTTCTCATGCAAATAGCGATGCGAATAATACGACGGAAACTCTGGCGACACGTTGTACTTTACTGCCAGAGGAATGAAGGTCTTCAGGTTGAGGCTCGTCCCGCGCAACGACTTTAACAGCTTCGCTTGTTCGAGAAGCATGGCGTCGATACGTTCGGAATTGTCGGCACGCGGCAAGCCGAGCTTCTCATGGACGACGGTCAACGGCGCGTCTTCAACGCACTTGATCTTTCGCACCGCCTTGAGCACGCTCAGCCCCAGCAGGTTCCCGAGCGGTTCGGCATTGCGCGGCTGATTGACATCCTTGTACAGGACCGGATTGATGTCTCCCGCGCATCCTTGCACAAAGAGAGCAATCGTACCCTCGTTGAGATTGTCCTCGATGACCCTGGACGCAAAGCCGACGATGTCAGCCGTGTTTTCGCCATTGGGCAAGCCCATGATCGGATGGCATGCGAAGTTGTAGACGACGGCCAGCGCCTTGCCATCCTTTTTGTCAAGCCGGAGGATGCCGATGTGCGGATCGATCGGGCCGACCTCGGCAATCTCTTCGTCGGGAGGCAGAGAATAAGCATGGCGAACGTCCACTTCCTTGCCGTTCTTCAGCTTGAGCCGGCGGTTCTCCGAAATGCGGTTTTCAAAGCCGACGCCAACGCCGGCCGTCACGGGAACCATGTTCTGTGCGGCCTCTTTCACTGCTTGGATTGTCTTCTCATCCACGTCGTCACATGGCTTGGCGTGACAATGGCTGGCATTGACCATGACACATTCGGGCGCGATGCCGAGTTCCTTCTGGATTCGCCCACGCACTTTGCCGAGATATTCGTTGCCGATGGTACCGATCTCGCCGATCGCGACGGCATCGACGGTGACGATGACGGCCGTGATGAAACCTTTCTTGAGTACCAGCGCCTTCACGTACAAGGGGTCATTGATCGGTAGGACCTTCATGTTCGTGATTTCGACTTTGGCGGCACCGGCCCAGAGTTTAGCCGCATCGGCAGGTTTGACCTGCTGTTTCGGTGCCTGGTTCCCCGGCTCATTCCTGCCCGATAGTTGGTTGAGCCCAACCCAGCCAGCCAGACCGACAGACAAGATAACCCAAAGGCTGTTGCGAAACATGACGACACCTCAACAAACAAAGGAATGGAATGGCTGCCATTGTAGCTGTTGCCTTGATTGCATCTTCTTGCATTTGGGTTATGCTAATGGGTGGGAAATGCAAGCACGTCAATCCCGCTACGGAACTGGTTCAAAACAATAGAGCGTGTTGTTGACGTTCGGGCTGAAAAAGAGCCGCCCATTGGCAGCGATCGGCGTCGTGCAGGCACGTGGCGCGAAGCCGAGACTTTGCCAAAGGATCTTGCCGCTATCGACGTCGCGCGCATACAGCCCGCTCGAGCTGACAGCGTAGGAGATGCGGCCCGTCGTGAGGAGCACAGGCGAGCAAGAGTGATCGGGGCAGCCGCCGAGCGCCTCCCTGCCGTTGCGGACGATCGGCTTGCCCGTGGCGAGGTCGCGCAAGATGCCGTGACCGCCGTAGCTGCGTGTCACGAAGTAATCCTGTCCGAGCGCTGGATTGTGCGAATAGCTGACGCTGTCGGCCTTCCATTTCAACGTCGCATCTTTGGCCGAGATGCAATACATCGGTGCGCCGGATTGGCCGCCGAGATAGAGCAAACCATCGCGTGCCGACGGTCGGCCGTAGCCGTGGACGTGGTAGTCGTTCGTTTTCCAGAGAACCTTGCCGGTGGATGGTTCGACAGCAACCGTGCTGCCTGGCCCGCTGCCCCACGATAAACCGCATGAGAAGAACATCACGCCGTCCAGCACGCATGCGCCGCCGGCCAGGGATTTTTCGCTTCCCGCCAATTCAACGCGCCAGACCGGCTTGCCCGTGGTGCAATCGAACCCCGTGGCGACGTTCCTCATGGGCTTGCCCTCCATCGTGATACCGGCAACGACATCGCCCACGATGACTGGGGCTGTCCGACAGGTCCCCTGCAACGCGCCCCACGGCGTTTCCCACTTCAATTTGCCTGTCGCCGCGTCGAACGCACGGAACGACGCGCCGCCTTCCTCCGGTTTGCGTTCGCTCAAGCGTGAGCTGCCGCGCGTGACGTAGAGAGTACCGCGATCGAGGAGTAGTTGCTTCCAGCCGTCGATGGGTCCGTTGAGCCGCTGCCGCCAGCGGATGCGTCCCGTTGATTGTTCGATCGCGCCGAAGGTGCCGGCTTCCGATACGAAGTAGAGGCTGTCATCATCGGCGCTCATCTGCACGCGCAGATCGTGCGGGCGCATCGCCCAGCGCAGACGGAAGGGTGGCTTGAGGCGTGGATCGTCGGCACAGTTGGTGTTGCCCTGGTCCATGCTGGCGACTGGAGCACCGTAGCGTTTGCCGGTCGCGGGTTCGACCTTCGAGCGCGGCGTGTGCAAGTCAGCTATCTCGGTCGGAAGCTTGAGGCTGCCGCCCGGCGCGAGACCGTAGAGATAGCCGTCGTCGCAGCCGAAATAAATAGCGCCGTCGGCGATGGCAGGGGACGAGGCGATCGGTCGGCCGAACGGCGTCTTGAACGTGAATGGCGCTGGCTTGAAGTTCGGCCAAGCTCCTGAGGCATTGAGCGCAACGACATGTAAGTTACCTGCAACGGTGCCAAAGACGCAGTGTTCACGCGTCAATGCCGGCGACGCGATTGCGCTGGTGAAGAGTCGCTGATCAAGGGAGTTGTCCTTGCGGGCGGCCCACACGACGCGCCGCGTCTCGAAGTCCCACGCGTGCACGCCCATGTAGTGCGTCGGCACGTAAGCGGTTGTGCCACGCACAACCGGCGTGGCGAAGACGGCCCAGACGGAACCGGGATAGCCGCTATAGCGAAAGTCTTTCTTCGGATCGAACGAGCCGTCCGCCAGCTTGACGCGCATGAAGCCGCCGAATTGATCGGTGCCGGGATGGCCGAAATAGACCCACTCGCCGCTAATGGCGGCGCCCATCGGAATGCCCGGATCTTTGCCGAGCGGCGCGCGATTGCACCAGGCGAGCTTCGGTTTCGTGCCGGTGTCATCCAGGCAATAAAGGTCCCAGCCCATGTTGACGACGAGTCGTTTGCCGGCGATTGCGATTTCGCCGCCGGCGTAGTGTGGATCGTGATAGCTGCCGGGAAAACCAACCGCGAGCTTGTTGGTCTTCGGATCGACATAGGAGCTGTAATGGTCCCAGCGCCAGCGTTCATTGCCGTCGAGATCGAGGCAGTGAACGATCGCTCCGACTGTTTGGAAATAGATCGAGTCGTTGGCAAAAGTCGGCGACCCGGTGATCGGCCACTTGGCGTCGAAGCTGCGCACGAGATTGCCGGTCTTGGCATCGAGCACGTGCAATCGCCCAGCCGTGGTGCCGAAGTAAACGCGGCCATTCGCCACGCACGCCGACGACGTATTGCCGCCTCGCGCGTCCTTGCCGTCGGGCGACAATTTCCACACGATGCGATTGGCAGCGGGGTCGATGCAATAGGCCGTGCCCATCTGATCGACGACGTAGACTTTGCCGCTAACCATGGCCGGAGCTGTCGTGATCGCATCGTCGAGTTGCACGCAAGTCGCCAGGCCGATCGGCAACTTGAGCGATTCGTCGGCGGCATCGCCGGTACGCCCACTCGTGCGCATGAACTGGGGCCAATCGGCAGGGTGTGCGGATTGCGCTCCAAGCGCAAGTGTCAACAGAATGCCAAAAAACTGAGGCAGGAGCCGGCGCATGACAGATCCTTTCGGTGAAGTCGCAACGTATCTCAAAACAATCCCGGCATGACGTTGCCGTGTTCGACGATCCTGCGCGGGCGGTTGAGATGGTCGCGATACATGGTGTCGCAGTCGATGCCGAGCGCGTGGTAGAGCGTGGCGAGCAGATCATACGGATGGACCGGTTGCCGTTCAGGGTAGGCACCATGGCGATCCGACGCGCCGTACACCTGACCGCCCGGGACGCCGCCACCCGCGAGCAAACAGGTGTAGCACGCCGGCCAATGATCGCGGCCGCCCGGGCCAACGTTGTTGGTCGTCGGTGCTCCGATGCGCGGCGAACGACCGAACTCACCGATCGCCACGACCAGCGTCCTCTCCAGGAGACCCCGTGCCGACAGGTCTTCGAGCAGGGCGGCCAGGGCGCGGTCGAACACGGGGCAGCGCCAGTCGCGCAGCATCGGAAAGTTGTTGCGGTGTGTGTCCCACGAACCATCAGGCCCGGCGACTGGCTCCGTGTCGGATCCCGCGGGCCAGTTGACCTGCACGAATCGGCTGCCGCGCTCGATGAGGCGGCGTGCCAGCAGACAGCTCTGACCGAATTTGGTGCGGCCATAGCTTTCACGCATGGAGGTCGCTTCCAGGTCGAGACGAAACGCCCGCGCGGCCCGCGCCGACTCGAGCAACGAAAACGCTTGCTGGTAGTAGCCGTCGAAATCCGCAGGGCCAAGATTGATACTGCGCAGACGTGAGCGCAAGTCGATCCTCGCTTGCAATCGGCCGAGCGTGATGTCGGGCGGCAGCGTCAGGCTTTCGAGTCGCAGCGGGCCCGTCGCGTCATCGTACATCTGATACGGATGGTATGCGCCCCCAAGCACGCCCGCGAACTGGCCAACGCCGGTCACCGATCCTTCGCGCACCGGACCGCCCAGCGCGACATAGCTCATGGCCCCGCGATCGGTCGGACGATAACGTGCCACCAGCGACCCGATCGACGGCAAGTCTTCCCGCGAAGGGGGCACGGCCAATCCCGTCGGCGAAAAATTGCTCGGATCGTACCCTGTCATCAGCATGTAGATCGCTGCACCGTGATTGGTAAGCCCGCGCGGTTTTACCCCAAGCGAGCGTACCAGCGTGAATCGTTGCGCTTGCTGCGCTAACCGCGGCAGTGTTTCACTCAGGATCATGCCGGGCACCGTCGTCACGATCGGCTCAAACTCCCCACGATACTCGACCGGCGCGTCCGGCTTCGGATCCCACACATCGATATGGCTGGGCGAACCCTGCAAATACAGGAAGATCAATGATTCCGCCCGCCCGAAACCGGGTACCCGGGATGCCGCCGATTGTGCGCGAGCTTTGTAGCTCAACACATCAGGAAGGTTGAGTCCAAGCAATCCCACGGCTCCCACTTGCAACAATTCCCGCCGCGAAACCGCGTTGCCGCTGCGCTGATGCAAATCAATGCTCAACATGAAATGGTTCCTGACTGGAAGGAGTGTGATTGGTCAATCCGTATCGCCATCATTGCACACGCAATCGCCGACGCACACGTGATGGTCTTCGGCTTGTTGGCCGAATCAGGCAATGATTTCGCGAATCGGCCGGCCGAAATCGAGTTCCAGGCGTCGTCGGCCTGGCACCTCCAGGCGGCGCGGATCGAGGCCGAGTTGATGGAGCACCGTGGCATGGATGTCGGTGACATAATGACGATTCTCGACGGCATGGAAGCCGAGCGCATCGGTGGCGCCGTGGGCGACGCCCCTTTGATGCCGCCGCCGGCGAGCCAGGCGGAAAAACCGTAGGGATGATGGTTGCGTCCGCCGCCGTTTCCTTCGCCATGCGGAGTACGGCCAAACTCGGTGCCCCAGACGACCAGGGTTTCGTCCAACATGCCGCGCTGTTTGAGATCTTTCAACAAGCCCGCGATGGGCAGGTCGATGCCGCGGGCCAATGGGAGGAAATTCTGCCGCAAGCCGGAGTGATAGTCCCAGCCACCGGCACAACCGCCGCCCGAGAAAATCTGCACGAAGCGGACACCACGTTCCACGAGGCGGCGTGCGGTCAGGCAAAGCCGGCCCATGCCATTATTGCGATCGATGCCATAGAGTCGGCGCGTCGCCTCGGTTTCGCGGTCGAGCTGCAACGTTTCGGGGACTGCGGTCTGCATGCCGAAGGCGGTTTCATAGGACTGGATGTGGGCTTGCAACGCCTGATCGTCCGGATACTCGACGCCGGCCAGGCGATTGAGCTGGCCCACCAGGCCGAATGCTTCGGTCTGCTCTTGCGGCGTTCTTCTCGTCAGCGGTGTAAGAAAGGAAATCGGCGTCCGCGCGGCGGCATCGACCAGCACACCCGCGTGGGCCGGTTCGAGATAGTCGGCGCCCCAGTTCTTGCTGCCGCCGCAACCGGCCCGGCTCAAAACCACATATTCGGAAAGGTTGCGGTTGAGCGTCCCCAGGCCGTAGGTGATCCAGGAGCCAATGGTCGGAAACGTGCCTTCGCGGAAATGCCGGCCGGTGTGAAACTCCATCTGCGCACCGTCATCGTTATCGGTGGTCCAGAGTGAGCGGACGATGGCGATATCGTCGGCACACGAGCCGATGTTCTCCCAGCAGTCGGCGATCTCCAGGCCGCTCTGTCCGAACCGGCGTGAACCGCAGATCATGCCCATGATCTTCTCGGTCGGCGTGACGCGCGCGACCATGGCGCCGTCGCCAACGGGCCGCACACTCCGGAACCGTTCGGGATCGGAGATCTCGGCGAAGTATGGGGTTTCGGAGTAGTTCCTGCCGGCGTAGCGGTTCAGTTCCGGCTTGGGATCGAAGCTCTCGACGTGACTGGTCCCGCCACAGCAAAAGATCCAGATCACCGATTTTGCCCTGGGCGGAAAGTGTGGCCTGCCGTCCGGCGGCGGATTGTCATCGCTGGCGCGAGCCACGCCATCACGGAAGAGCATGGCGGACAACGCGAGACCGGTGAAGCCCATGCCGGTGTCGGCGAGAAACGATCGGCGGGTTATGGCGGAGGAAGGAGAGTGCTTGGTCATGTTAGTTCCTTTACGTTCGGCGGCGGCCCAGTCTGAAGGCTCTCAAGCAATGTACGGCCGGCGGGGGTTCTCGATTTTCCAAAAACCGGACCCCCACCTGGATAAACAAAAACAACGATGGTCGCCGATTCGAGATTTCGGTCCGCGTACACCCCACCACAGAATTGCGAGACAAGGCGCACATGGTTTGCCCACGTGGATTCGCGATTCAATTCCACGGGTGCCTCGGTTTCGTAGTCAAATATCACGTCATTAACAATCACCGTCGCAACAAAGTCGGAGAAGGTCGGCGAGATAACTTCGTCGTTTTTCCCAACGGAAACGACCGGCGGATCTTCCATACTGAAATCCGTGATTCGAACGCCCCAATGCGTAACACCGGGATCGTCTGTGAGGATACAAAATACTCCGTCCCAAGCTTCAAGATGCTCGGGACGAATCCAGACAGTTGGTGCCTCCGGATGATTCCAGTTGCCCCCAAGCAGGTACCATTCTCTGACGGCCACGGGCAGGTTAAGACCTTTTGTTCGCAACTTGGCGTCAAGGTCGCCCATTGACATTCCCTGCCCCGCGTCAAAGGGTCCAACCCAGTTGCGAATGAACGAGACGATGCTGCGCCACCGTTGCCTGCTTGCCAGTTCATTCCACGTTGAAGTCATCACGTACCCCACGAAAGAAAGCCGCCGACTTGGTCTTGGTGGCCAGGGCATACTAGCACGGAAACGCTCACACTCGGACGGGTGCGATGTCGCACGGACATCACAGCAAATCGCAGATCCACCGTCAAGAAACAATACTTGAAAAAGGCTTCGGCTGGTCCCTCTATACCGAGCCGTCCTGAACTCGTAGTGGTTCAGCAAGCTGTGGACCAGATCCTCGCGCAAACGTTCCTCGGCTTTGCTGCCGAGGAATTTTATGCACACCATCGCTTCGTCGGCGGTGGGCGGCCGGCACAACACGCGCTCGAAAGCCGTCCTGGTGAAAATCGCCGGATCGGCGCCCACCTTGGCTGCGAGCGCCTGTGCAATCAGCCGCGCCTGGTTGCGCGTCAAGTCGCTGTTCATCATCGCCAGGGCTTGCTGTGGCACAATGCTCTCGGTGCGCTGGTAGCACTCCAGCGGCGAGGCACCGTCGAAGATCTTCAACAGCTCCATCTGTTTGTCATCGGCATGGCGAAAATAAAGACTGCGGCGCGGCACCGTCAATCCTTGAGTGTGATCAATGTCCGGGCCTCCCATGGTCAGGTCCAGCTTGCCGGCGATTCAGAACAGCGAATCACACACCACCTCGGCTTCCAGGCGACGCGAGGACATACGCCAGTAGTACGTGTTGTCCGGGTCGAGACGCAGGTTGTCAGCGTCCGGCGTCGAGGCAGGCTTTCCAGCCTGCCGTATTTTGACCATCATAGGCAAGCTCCGGCAGACTAGAAAGCCTGACCCACAGCAAGCTACGGCAGGCTAGAAAGCCTGACCCACGGACCCCACGTGGATGTCGATCATGTTGCTCATCCCTTTTGGTATGAGCAACATGATCGACATTCAACTTTGGTCACGAGCCGAAAGCGTAAACGACGGACAAAAACCTTCCGCCTCGTGACGGACCGTGCACTATGTCCCGCAGAAGGTTCGGTAGCTGCCATCGTCGGCAGGTGGTTCCTGGTAATATGCCGATTCCGCCCTCGCTTCATACGGCGACGCCAGTGCCGCTAGCAGTCGATGCAGCACCGATAGGTCATCGTGATCCTCAGCGGCCAACAGTGCTTCCTCAACGCGGTGATTCCGCGGGATGAAGGCTGGGTTGACGGCCTGCATCACGGCGTAGGGCGAACTATTCGTTAGGCCATCTCGACCAAGCCGATCCTGCCATCGTGAGTACCAAGCCTGGAAGTCGGCGGCCCCGTAACGATCGCCGGTCGGCAGTTCCTTAGACGATAGATCGCGGAACGTGTTGGTGAAATCAGCCCGGGAGTCCTGCATCCAGTCGAGCAACGACCGAATCAACTCGACGTCGCCGGACTCATTCGTCTGGAGCCCCAGCTTTTTTCGCATCCCGGCGAGCCTATAGCGCTCGAACACGGCGGGATATTCGCCAAGAACCTCAGAGGCGGCGGCGATCGCCTTCGCCTGCTCAGAATCCAAAAGCGGTAACAGAGTCTCGGCGAAGCGAGCCAGGTTCCACTGTGCGATCACGGGTTGATTGCCATAGCTATAGCGGCCGTTGCGGTCGATCGAACTGAACACCGTGTCCGAGCGGTAGGCGTTCATGAACGCACACGGGCCGTAGTCAATCGTTTCCCCAGAGATCGCCATGTTATCGGTATTCATCACCCCGTGGATGAAGCCGACGAGTTGCCAGCGGGCGATGAGCGAAGCCTGGCGGTCCGAGACCGCACGTAAGAGCTCCAGGTACTTTCGCGGGGCGTCAACCAGTTCCGAGTAGTGACGGTCGATCGTGTAGTCGGCCAGCACCCTCAGGTCCGCATGGTTCTGACGAGCCGCCAGGTACTCGAACGTCCCGACGCGAATGTGGCTGTCGGCCACGCGGGTCAGGATCGCCCCTCGGAGTGCGGCAGCTCGGTAGACGGGTTCGCCGGTGGTGACGACGGCGAGACTTCGCGTGGTAGGGATGCCGAGAGCAGACATCGCTTCGCTGATGACGTACTCGCGGAGCATCGGCCCAAGGGCGGCGCAGCCGTCACCGCCACGCGAGAACGCCGTCCGCCCTGCCCCCTTTAATTGGATGTCAACGAGCCGACCGGACGGCGTCCGGTGTTCACCCAACAGGATAGCGCGGCCGTCGCCGAGCATCGTGAAGCCACCGTACTGGTGCCCCGCGTACGCCTGGGCGATGGGTCGAGAACCCTCCGGCAGATGCTGGCCCGCAAACAGGGCGGCGACGGCATCCGGCGACATCGCGCCGACGTGGAGGCCGAGGTCGTCCGCCAATCGGTCGTTCAATATCGACACCCGTGGCGCCCGCACCGTGGCCGGCTTGGCCAGGGCGAAGAAGACATCCGGCAGCCGCGCGTAGGTATTATCGAACCGCCAGCCCACGTCGTTGTTACCCGCAACCGATGAGGTCGAAGTGACCATTCCATTCCTCCAGACATTCAAATTATCTTACGAGCCGAAAGCGTGAGCGACGGATAAAAACCACTGTCGCTTACACTTCCGGCTCGTAACCAAAGTTGGATGTCGCTCATCTCGCTCATCCCTTTTGGCATGATCGACATGATCGACATCCAAACGATTCAGCCTCCCCGACGAAAGGAGACACATGCAAGCGATCCTTCGGAGCAGAGGGGGTTTCTCTCCAGGGTGTGTTTGAAAATAAGGGAGGATATCCGTGGGGTCAGGCTAGAAAGCCGTTCGTGAGGCAGGCTTTCCAGCCTGCCAGAACTAGCCTATGATAGTCGAAATACGGCAGGCTAGAAAGCCTGCCCCACGAAATACGGCAGGTTGGAAAGCCCGACCCTCGGACCAAGAACAAATGCCATAATTGGATTCTTCCTCGAGGGAGTATTTGAAAAGAAAGCGCAGGCACCCAGTCTGCGCGTGCCCACCTAAATAATAAGGGGGAGCTAACTACCTTATATAAGGAAGATCTGCTGAGACCGCGCTGAGTTGATCCTAACACGAGCTGATGACGATTCGCAAAGTCAGTTGTGAAAGATTTTTGGATGTCGATCATGTCAATCATCCCTTTTGGGATGAGCGAGATGATCGACATCCAAATGTAAGGTGTTCACGCGATGCCCTTCGCTCGTTCACTTCTTCAAAGCCTCGTTGATTTCCTTGCCGGCAACGAGCATTGCCTTGGTGAGATTCTCGATCTGGCCGGTTTCGGCAGCGGCGAAGACGGCATCCAGGCGGGTGATCGGGCCGTGGAGCTTGTCTTGCAGCTTCTTCAGCTCGTCGCCTTTCTTCGTTCGCAGCATCTCGCGGGCGCCGAGCAGACCAGTCCCTTGTCCGGGAGCATAGACGCTACCATAGAAGGGTTGTCGGCCGCCCGTGTGGGCCCAGGCAAAACGCAAACGCAGATGACGCAGGCCGAACCCTTCGGGGCTGCCTCGTCCCAGCGGCGACGCCATCGCAAGAATGGCAACGGTGAATTGGTCGCCCGGACGCGCGGGCTGCGGGGCGTTGCTCATCCAGTCGGTCGCCGTTCGATCGGTGGACTTGTTCATCCCGTCCTTGCTCCACAGGCCAGCGGGTTTGCCGTTCTTGTACGTATAGATTTCCCATGAGCCGAGCACGTTGCTTTCGATGCCCAGGTTGTAGCCGGTCTTCGGAACCGGAAACTTGCCGAGCTTCTCGGGCACGACGAAGCTGAGCCGATACCAGCCTGCCGCCCCCGGTTTGTCCTCTCCGAACCTGGCATAGGGGTCCTTCAGCGCGGCCATGCCGGTTTCGTCTGCATCGACCCTGTGCAGCGATGGCTCAAGCCCGGCCCGAAACTTTACCTTCGGCGCCAGGTCCATGGAATCGAGATCGATGAGCCTACCGATCTGTTTGGTCAAATCGTCCTCGGTCGGCCCCTGAGCAATGGCGGATTGCTGGTTCCAGAATCCGACCACAAGTAGCGAAATGAGACAACAAGCTCGAAACATACGATTTCTCTTGATGGCGATGAATGTGCAGGTTTGGCACAAAGCGACATTGATTCCCTCTACTTCACCAACCCCAGCTTTCGCCGTAGATCGCGCAGTCGCTCGTCGTCTTTGCGGCGGAGGCCCTGGTCGTACAGGTCGAGGGAACGTTGCCAGGCGCGGGCGGCTTCGGGACGCATCTCCAGGCGATAGTAGACGTCGCCCAAATGGTCGTAGATGACTGGGTCTTCGCCGCCATCCAACACGGCGGCGCGCTCCAACTCTTTCCGGGAGCTTTCGATTTGCCCCCGGCGGAACAGCACCCAGCCGAGGCTATCGACATATGCAGCATTGTCTTTGTCGGCCTCGCTGCTGACATTCGGATTATTGCGGCGTTGCCTGCGGTCTAGGTCCAGTGCGAGGCGGACCATGCGTTCGGCGTCTTCGAGGTTCCTGCTTTGATCCGCCCAGAGGTAGCCGAGATCGTTGTTGACGGTCGCATTGTCGGGATCGATTTTGAGAATGAAGTGAAGCTGTTCCTCGGATTTCGCATTCTGCTTGGCCCCCGAATAGATACCCGAGAGGACATAACGCAGCTCGATGATGTCGGCAGGCCGCACGGCGGCTTTGATGAGGGCGAGAGCTTCGCGTTCGGCGACGTCGAAGCGTTCGGCCGTGGAGAGGATGCGCAGGCGGAGCATCTGAAACAGGAGTCGATTGCCGTCGCCAGCCAGGCGAGCGCCTTCATCGGCCTGGGTCAGCGCTTCGTCATAACGCTGCAAGGCAGCGAGAGCGCGTGGATATTCGCTGTAGAACAAGAGTGGGTTGGTCGCCTTGGCTGAGGCGAGGCCTTGCTTGCAGAGGTCGATAACTGCCTGATGTTTCTTCGCCTTGCTCAACACACGCAGCAAGCCGGCGTAAATGATCTGCTCGGTGCTCGGATCGGTTTTACGCAGGCAATCGCGATAGAACTGCTCGGCCTCGTTGAGTTTGCGATGGCGGTCGGCGATGACGGCAAGGAAGTAGACGGTGTCGAACTTCAATTCCGGATTGGTCTTGGCCTGGCGGAACGCGACATCGACGAGCTTGCGGGCGAGGTCGCCATCGTCGCGGACGGCGGCGACCATGGCGCGGGCGTGTTGGGCGTTGCCGATCGGCGCCGGACCGGCTTCACGCGTCGTCTTGTCGATCGCCTTGTTGAGCATGGCGAGGATGCGGGCCGTGCCGGCGGGGCCTTCGTCGTTGTAGATCGTGAACAGTCCGCGATAATACTCGGCACTGGGCGTGTCCTCAAGCAGCTTCCGATAGATTGGCTCGGCTTTCTCGTTGAGCTTCGCCGTCACGTATTCTCGCGCGAGCAACGCCTGCAGCGCATTGTTATGACGTTCACCAGCGGCGACCTGCTCAACCCAGGGAACGATGAGGTCAGGCCGTTTCAAGCGGCGCAGCAGCGACACACGCATGTCGTAGGGATCGGCGCTCAGCGGCCTGGTGCGAAGATAGAGATCGAGATGGCCGAGCGAGGTCTTGAGGTCACCTTGTTCGTCGGTGATTTGGGCCATCTGGAGGCTCAGGCGGGCCGCCCGATCTGGAGCGAGGGTTTGGGCCTTGCGCATCGCCTCGAGTGAAGGGCCATATTGCTTCGCTTGGCGATACAGTTGGCCAATCCTCTCGTGCATCTCGGCGGCGCGGGCCAGGATTGCTTCGCGCGGGAAGTCGCCCTTCGCCTCGATCGCTTCGGGATGTTCGAGGATGACGGCGGCTTTGCTGTAGGCGTCGGCGGCTCGCCCAGGCCGATCGACCGATTCATACAACCCGCCAAGCTCGAACAACATCTGTTGGGCGACTTCGGGATGATCCTTGAGCTGAGCGGCCTTCAGGCCCGATTCCATGGCGGCGATCGCCTCGGGATATTTCGCCAGTGTCTTGCTCAGCTTCGCCAGCGAATACCACGAACGATAATCCCCGGGATCGAGCGCGACGACCTTGCCGCACGAAGCCAGAGCGTCGCTATATCGCCGCATGCTGATAAGGATCGGGGTCTGTGCTCTGAACACCGCCGGCGCGTTGGGATCGAGCTGGGCCGACTCCTCGAGAAGTTTCAGCGCATCGGCGTACTTTTCGTCGTGGATGAGCGTAAGGGCGAGGACGTATTTCTTCAGGGCGTCGCGCTGCTCCAGGTCTTGGCGTGTAGGCGCCGTTTTGGGCACAAGCAACTTGGGTCGATCGTCAAAGCGTAGATTCTGGGCGCCTGCGATGCCGACGGAACCGAGCAATGCAACCAGAACGAATATGCGCATAGCCATAACGAACACTCCAACCAACGCCGGTCCATCCCCCGACGATTGTAGCGTATCGGCTGTGGTGCTGCCAATAGGAAGTGGTCGGCATGTGAAGCTGCGAAAGGTTGGAGCTTGCGCAGCTTCGCAGGCGTGTTTGTGTAAGATGTAGGTGGCGTCAGAGCCGCGCACGAAGTAAGCGGTTTGAATGTGTATACCCTTGACGGGTGGGTTAGTCGTTTTTCCGAGCCGCGACCGTGAGGGAGCGGCCGACAGTATGCCGTGCGTTCGTTGTCGGCCGCTCCCTTACGGTCGCGGCTCGGAAGGAATTTGATACGGCCGAAAAAGCGAATTTTCCGTGATAAGTATCATCGCGGAATGTTCAAACCGCTTACTTCGTGCGCGGTTCTGACACACCTGAAACCTCGGAGACTTCATCGCATGGAACCTTTGGGCATCGCTCTAATTGGCTGTGGCACGGTCGGCACGGGCGTCGTCAAATTGCTACTCGAACACCCCGAGCGTCTGACAGCTCGCGCGGGACGGAAGCTGGAACTGCGCAAGATCGTCGTGCGCGATCTCGCCAAGCCGCGCGATCCGGTTGTGCCGGCGCATCTTGTCACCGATGACATTCAGAGCGTGCTCGACGATCCGTCGATCCAGGTCGCTGTCGAAGTCGTCGGCGGAGTCGATTGGGCCAAGCGAACGACGCTCGACCTTCTCGCGGCAGGCAAGCACGTTGTAACGGCGAACAAGGCGCTGTTGGCGACATGCGGGGCGGAAATCTTCGACGCGGGCCGACGTCACCATCGCGCGATCGCCTTTGAAGCAAGCGTCTGCGGCGGCATCCCGGTCATCGGTGCGCTGTGCCAAGGCTTGGCCGCCAATCAGATTCTGTCGCTGCAAGGCATCCTCAACGGGACATGCAACTACATCCTCACGAACATGACGGAGAACGGCCGCGCTTACGCCGACGTGCTGCGCGAAGCCCAGCAAAAGGGCTACGCCGAGGCCGACCCGACGCTCGACGTGGACGGGACCGATGCGGCTCATAAGCTGGCGATCCTCGTGCAGATCGCGTTTGGTGT
Organism: Singulisphaera sp. GP187; assembly: GCA_945861245.1. Taxonomy (GTDB): domain Bacteria; phylum Planctomycetota; class Planctomycetia; order Gemmatales; family Gemmataceae; genus SIAQ01. The sequence goes on along the minus strand of CAMAUE010000010.1, from coordinate 31,926 downwards.
GGCGCTGCCGGTGGCGAGCATTCAGCGACGGGGCATTGCCGACATCGATCTGCTCGATATTCGATTCGCGAAAGAGTTGGGCTACACGATCAAGCTGCTCGCGGAAGCTTGGCTGGAGCCTCACGCGGGATCGGATCACGCCGGTGGGCAGCTTGCCTTGCACGTCTCGCCTGTCATGCTCCGTCAAACGACGCCGCTCGCACAAGTGCGTGATGCGTATAACGCGATCTTCGTCGCCGGCGATGCCGTTGGCAGCACGCTCTACTACGGCCGTGGCGCCGGACAGATGCCGACGGCCAGCGCGGTCGTCGCCGATCTCATTGATATGGCAGTGGGCCGCGCCCAGCAAACCTTCGGAAGCCTGAAGTTGTGGTCGGGCAATCATCGCGACATCGAACAGCGGCCAGGCTCCACGATGCGCAGCCGATATTACCTGCGCATGATGGTCGACGATCGCCCCGGCGTGATGGCAGACATCACGCGCATCCTGGCGAATCAGCGCATCAGCATTTCGTCGGTCATACAACACGAGGCGTTGGAGCCAACGAACGGCGAGACCGAGATCGTGCCGCTCATCATCATGACGCATACCGTGCCGACGGGCAGCTTCGCCGCCGCCCGCGCCGAGATCGATGCGCTGGCATCGGTGCATTCGCCGAGCGTATATTATCCGGTGGGTGATTAATCCGAATTTTCACCACGGAGAACACAGAGAACACAGAGAGATACAATAGGGATCAGAGGCAGCGGCGAACGCTCGGTCTCCTAGAAAAACGAATAGTGTATTTTACTTATTCTTTCTTCCTCTGTGTTCTCTGTGCCTCTGTGCCTCTGTGGTTAGGTTTTCTCTTCATCATCTATTTGGGGTACGCCATGCCAATGAAGTCGCTGCGTGCCGACGAACCCGCGGATCGCTGGCTGGCGACGGCGTGTTTGATACTGCGCTACCGCACGCCGAGCTAACCTCATGCAACCCTCATCGTCAAAGGCGACGCCAAGTTCTCGTCAATCCCGCAAAGCCGTGCCGGTGAGATGGAGGAAGACATCCTCGAGATCGGGTTCGTTCGTGTTCAACTCGGTGACGGCGATCTGGCGTGCGTTGAGTAATCCGATTGCCGATACCAGCGTCGCTTTGGCGTCGTCGGCCTCGATTTCGAATTGGCCTGCGTTCTCACGCACGGCTCGGACGCCATTCAGCGTCTGTATTTCGCGGTGCAATGCTTCATCAACGCCGGACGCGAGGAAGCGGATCGTGCCAGGCATCCGGCGAAGCAACGTTTGCACGCGGTCGCAGGCGATCAGCCGGCCGTGATCAATAATGCCGACACGCGGACAGAGCGCCTGCACCTCCTCCATGTAATGGCTCGTGTAGACGACGGTCAGCCCAGAGGCATTGAGGCGGCGCACCTCGGCGAAGATGTGATTGCGCGACTGCGGATCGACACCCGTCGTCGGCTCGTCCAGCAGAAGCACGTCTGGTTCGTGCACCAACGCGGCACCGAGGTTCAGCCGCCGTTTCATACCGCCGGAAAACGTGTCGGCGCGATGGTCGGCGCGATCGGTTAGCTCGATGGCAGCCAGGATGCGTCCGACGCGCTTCTCCAACTCCGCGCCGGCGATGCCATACAGTTGACCGAAGAAGCGGAGATTTTCGCGTGCGGAGAGCTGCGGATAGATCGCCAGGTCCTGCGGCACGATGCCGATGCGCCGGCGCTGATCGCGATCCCGTCGGTTGAATCGTTGGCCAGCCAGCACCACCTCACCCGAAGTCGCATCGAGCAAACCGCTGGCGATCGACATGAGGGTTGTTTTGCCCGCGCCGTTTGGGCCGAGCAAACCGAAAAGTTCGCCCGTGCCGACGGTGAAGGAAACACCGACGAGAGCAGGCGCGGCACGATAATTTTTGCACAGATTGCGAACTTCAAGCATATTCTTTTATTGCTATTGCCGGGCGATTCGGCATGATAGAGGTAAGGTCGGCAAATCTTGCCGAGGGTGCCTATTTTAAGTTGTTTAGCCGCTCGCCTTTGGCGAGCGCGGGCGCGGCGAAACGCTACGATGGTAGTATCCCCAGCGCCCGCGCACGCCGAAGGCGAGCGGCTAAACTGGAACACGTATTCTATGAACCGCACACTCGTACCGTTTGTGGTTTTCCTTCTCGGTGCCTTCGGCGTCGAACATGTTTCGTCCGCGCAGGAGAAGCAACCGCCGCCGATCGTCGATTGGCAGAAGCTGCTCGTCGGCGTGCGGACACGCTTTGCCAAATCGACCGAGTCCACACTTCGGCAAACGCGTATCGACCGCGCCTACTTCAAGTTGAACGACGACGATCCCGATCAGCCGCCGTTCCTGCATATCGTCGGCGTCGCACTGCAAACTGCATTTGACGACGAGAAGACAATGCGCAACCTCCTACACAAAGAGCTAAGCAAGATCGCGCTGCCGAACACAAAGTATGTGCTCAAGATCGACGATATCCGCTTCTTTGAATCGCCTATTTATACATTGCAATCCGCCGCGGTCGCTCGGCGAAAGAGCGATCCGGCGCTGAACGTGTTCTTTGAACGAGCCGAGTACGATGCGGGCGGCCAGCTTCACCTCGGCGTGTTGTTTCTGCAAAATGTGCCGAACGCGAAGGTCGCCAAGCTCGTGCAGGAGCGCGGCCTACCTGCTTCGTTGACGGCGACCCCGGTCGGTAAGGCCAAAGGGGCGAAACTCGATCGCCGGGATTTCGATTGGCTGGCGACCATCGCCGACCTGCGTCGCAAATACTCCGCGTCGCTCGATCCGCTGATGCAACGCAGCCGAGTCGACGCCGGTTGGCTGGAGTACACCGCCGACAAGAAAGGCGTGCGTTTCCCCGTCGTCGGCATGTGTGTGCACCCGCCGGCTCTCGTCGCGGATAAAGAGCGCACTCGCAAGTGGACCGAAACCGTCAGCAACCTGATCCCGAAGGTCCGATACGACGCCGATGTCAACGGCATCGCGATGGCGACGAATCCGTGCATCCCCTGGCAGGACGACGCAGCCGGCACGGAACCCAACGACGGCGTGTTCTTCCATCTCGCGCAGTTCGATCCCGTAGGCAAACTCAAGTTCAGCGTGATGCTGCCGACCGATCCGCACCGCGCGACGGTGATGAAGATCATCGCCGACAAACCCGTGCCGGCGCCGTTGGAACCGATCGATGTGAAGAACATCGCCTTTCAACCCTGGCCATGGAGCGAGGTGCTGCCGAAGGCTCAAGGCCGATTGGCGAAGGGCGATTTTCTGCTGCGCCGGACTCGGCTCGACCGTGTCTTCTGGCGCTACGAACCAACGCACGGCGAACCCGTGATGCACTTCGACGGCGTGAGCCTGCATCCCACCGAGATCGAACCCGCCGCCAAATTGCGTGCCCGCCTGGAGCGTTCGTTCCTGTTCCTGCCGCCGTCGGCAATCGAATACAAATTGCAGACCGAAGGCATCCGCTTTGTGCCCAGTCCGATCTATGCGTTGCAAACCGAGGCCGTTTCGCAAAAACTCGATGGCGCACTCTTCGCCGACGGTTACTACGACGAACTCGGCAAGCTGCACATGCACATCGCGCATGGCACGCCAAGCCAGCGCGAGGCGACACGTAAGCTCGTCGAGGCGTTCACGACGCCCGCCGGCGTGATTCGGCCGACCGGTGCGAAAAATCAGCCGATCTTGCATTTCACCGAACTGGCGTGGAGCGACATCCTGGCCGAGATGCAGCGCTGGCTGGCACGCGATCGCGATACGCTCTTACGCAAAACGCGGCTCGACCGGGCGTTCTTTAGCTATCCGCCGAGCAAGGTTGGGCCGGACCTGAACCTCGCGCTCGTCGGCATCTATCCGAAGGCTGACGCGACAACCGACCGCCTGCGGAATCGCTTTGAATCGTACGCGCTGCTTTATCTCGATGCTCAGCTTCGCGCCGGACCGATTGCGGGCGTACCGTTTATCGATCACGTTCCGAACCCCGCGTTGATCGTTCAGGCCAAAGTCTACGAATCGCCCTCCCTCGATGGCGTGCGGCTCGATGACGCCAGCTTCGATGCCGACGGCAAGCTGATTCTGCATGGCATCTGGGTCAGCAAGAAGCAAGAGCCGACGCTCGAAAAACTAGCACGCGACACGCTCGCGCCGGGTAACACCGTGCTCCAGCGTGGTTTCAACTGGCAAGCGATGCAAGAGTTCAACACGCCTCGTCTGTTGCATGATCTGCGTGTGTGGATCGCGGATCAGCAGGTCGTCGATGAGGTTTGGCTCGAACGCGTCTATTTCGACGCGCTCGGCAAAGTGCGCGTCGCCGGTTTCGCTACCAGACCCACCGACAAGGCACACGCGGAGAAGAAGCTGCCCGATCTGCTGCCGTTGTTCCCGAGCAAAAAGCTGTCGATGATTGAGGGCAGCCCGGAAGAACCGGCGCCGACGCCGAAGAAGAGAGAAGAGTTCACCGCTTGCGGCTTAGTGCTTGCGCAGGATGACTTGAGCGCTAAGCCGCAAGCGGTAAATGCGTTCCAGGACCCAAAGGACGATGGCCCGATCGTTCTCGATACGCTAACGAACATCGCCGAGCATCTGCGCAAAAGCATCCCGATGCTTCGGCCATGCGATGGGTTGCGTATCGACCGTTGTTTCTACGATCCGCAGGGCGTGTTTCGCATCGAAGGGCTAGCGGATCATGCCGACCAGTTCAAGCAATTGAAGCCGTTTTTGGAGGGCAAGCAGGTTCCGTTTGACCAGAAACGCCAGCTGCCCAACGGCTGGGACCAGGGTCGGCAGACGATCATCCCGCTACGGCCGATGATGGTCAGCCTCGCGGAGCATCTGCCGTCGCTGCCGGAATTTGATGGTTTGACGTTGACGCGAGCACATCAAGATGACAAGAATCGACTCGTGCTGACGGGCAACGCGATTGGCGGCGCCGACGCCAAGGAACTGTCCGATACGCTGCGACGGCTCATCAAGACGCATCCGCGCTGGGAGTTGCGCCTGAAAACCGGGCTGGTGCTCGACATCACCGATCGCGTCCCCGCGGACGCGAATCAGGCGAAGAAGCTGGTGCTGAAGGCGTTCGCGTTGTTGCAGGTGAACATCGGCGAGGCGTATGTCGTGCCGTTACCGCCGACGAAGTTTACCTGGTGGAGCCACGCCTGGCCGTTCGATGATAAGTTGCCGCGCGTGCGTCCGACGGAGGACGATTACGACCGCTGCCTGGAATGGCTCAACGCCGCGATCGCGCATGATCCGCGAAACGTGCAAGCGTGGTACCTTCGCGGCTATTGCTTGCAGGCGAAGCATCGCACGGACCTGACGTTGCGCGATTTTCGCCGCATGGTGACGTATGAAACAGCCGACCCGGAGCAGAGACACAATCGCATCCTCGCACTGGAACTCGTTCAAGGCCGACTGCGGCAGAGCGCGTTCGCCATCGAACAACAGGCGATCCTGGAAGTGGCGGAAGGTTGGACTCTGCGCCGCCTGATGGAAAGCCCAGCGGCGCCGGACGCGACGAGGGAGTAGGTGTTGGTGATGCTTCCGCGAATTGTCGCTACAATACATCTACAATCCTGCGAGGACTGCGATGGACACTGCTCTTGCAATAATGACGATTAACCAGATTCCACCAACGGAGCGCGTCGGAATCGTCGCCGATCTATGGGATCAGCTTGTTGATGATGGTTTCCAACCAGAGCTTGACGCTGCGACGGCAAAGGAACTCGACGCCCGCTGGACGCGGTTCAAGGCCGATCCGACTACTGGATCGACATGGTCCGAAGTCGTGGCCTTCGTGAAGCGAGATCGGCCGTGAGCGCACCGGTTACATTTCTAATCGAAGCCAGAAGCGATATCGACCAAGCCTATCAGCGATATGAAGGTTATCGAGAAGGGTTGGGGCAGCGATTCTTGGATAAACTTGAAGACCGCATGAAGCACGTCTGTGATTTTCCAGAAGCCTATGCCGTAATCGATTATGGAGTACGGGCAGCACCGCTCAAGAAATTTCCCTATATCGTTTATTACCGGTACGAGAACGAACATATCTTCGTTATTGGCGTCATCTATTGTTACCGCGATTCGCACGCATGGAAGCGTCGATTGTGAGACTTCTAACGCCGTCAAGATCGCCACGCGAGCGCTAAACGGCAAGCCGGAGACGCTACTCCGCCGCCCAATCGCGAGGCTTCAGGTACACGTCGTACAACTCGGCCTCGCGCGTTCCCGGCTGCGGTTGAAAGTCGTATAGCCAACGCACCATCGGCGGCAGCGACATCAGGATCGATTCGATTCGGCCACCCGTCTTCAAGCCGAAGATCGTGCCGCGGTCGTAGAGCAAATTGAACTCGACATATCTCCCGCGGCGAAACTCCTGAAAACGACGCTCATCTTCCGTATACGGTTCATTCTTGCGTCGGGCAGCGATCGGCACATAGGCGTCGAGAAACGCATCCCCGCAATCGCGCACGAAGGCGAAGAGCGTGTCGAATTCGGCTTGCAGATAGTCGAAGAAGATGCCGCCGACGCCGCGCGGCTCGTTGCGGTGCGGCAGGTGGAAATATTCGTCGCAGCCGTTTTTGAACTTGGCGTAATCGACCGGTGCGGGATGGCGAGTGCAGACCGCTTGCCAGGTTTTGTGGAAGTGGATCACATCTTCGCGATAGGGATAATAGGGCGTCAGGTCGGCCCCACCGCCGAACCAGGCGGCGTTGCCTTTGGTGAGAAAACGGAAGTTGGCGTGCACCGTCGGCACTTTCGGATTGCGCGGATGCAGCACGAGCGAGATGCCTGCGGCGGTGAAGTCGAGACCATCGCCGGGCAGGTTCTTGGCGAACTCGGGCGCCATTTGGCCAAAGACTTCGGAGAAATTGACGCCGGCCTTCTCGAACACGCCGCCGTCGACGAGGACGCGCGAGCGCCCGCCGCCACCGCCGTCGCGCTGCCAGGTGTCCTCGTGAAATGGTGAACCGCCGTCGAGCGCGTGCAGCCCGGCACAGATGCGGTCTTGCAGGTCGAGGAAGTATTGCACCGCCCGCAGGCGGTTGGTTTCGAGTGGGGACATTGCGATTCCAGATATACGCGGCGCAGAATGAGACATTGGCGAGCCTAGCCGCGTAAGCGGCAGGTTGAATCGGTCAATCGTTTGTTTAACCTGCCGCTTACGCGGCTAGGCTCGCCAATGTTCCAAATCCAACCGCACGGGGTATGTGTTCCAGTTTAACAATCTTGCCGAGTTTACTTTACGAATCGAGGGAATCGACTGCAATCAATGCGACTTTTACTTCATCTGCGCAAGCATTACTGCCGATGATGGAAGCGTGTCTCATTAGCTCCGCGGTCGAAGGAGGGAGTCTCGTGGCCGAGATCTCCAGCGACCTGGTGGTGGAAACGAATCAACTCACGAAGATTTACCAAAACCGCCAGATTGCACTGAACGATGTAAATCTGAAGTTGGAGCCTGGCTGCGTCCTTGGTCTCTTGGGACACAATGGCGCTGGCAAGACGACGCTGCTGCGCCTCATCCTCGGTCTGCATCGCCCGACCGCCGGTTGGGTGAAGCTGTTCGGCGAAACGATGACGCCCAACTCCGCCGACCTGCGCTGCCGAATCGGCTACATCCCCACGAACCCGCAGTTCCCCAAGGGCATGACGCCGATCACCTATCTCGACTACATCGCCCGTTTGTTCGGCCTGCCGGCGGAAGTACGCAAACCGCGGTTGGCATCGCTGATTCGCGCCGTCGATCTGCTCGGTGCGTCAGGCGATTGCGTCGATAATTTCTCCAACGGCATGATCGCTCGCCTCGCCGTGGCCACGAGCTTGATCAACGAGCCGGACCTGCTAATCTGGGACGAGCCAACGCTTGGCCTTGATCCCGAAGCTCGACGCAGCATGCTCGAACTGATCAAAACATTGGCCCGCGACAAAACGCTGATTATCGCGAGCCATAATCTTGGCGACATCGACGAGGTGTGCAATCACGCCGCCGTGCTGAGTCATGGACATTTGATCTATTTTGGTTCATTGCAGGATCTCAAAGGCCGGATGAAGCGCAATCACTACGAAGTCGATTTGGAAGGCGATCAAAAAGCGATCACCAAGGCGATGACCGCACTCAAGAGCATGGCCGAGTTCAAGCTCGTGAACCTGCGGCAACGCCGTCTGGAGCTGCGTCTGACCGACGACGCGAACAATACCAGCGCCCTGGCAAACGTGTTCATGACGCTGGCGGACAGCAAAGTCGCCGTCATCAGCATCCGCAGCGTGGGCATGCAAACCGAGCAGGCGTTTCTCGACCTCGTCGAAGAAGAGGAATCACGCGGTTTTGCGCGAGCCTACAAAGCGGCGGCGTGATTGTAAGCCCCAGGATGATCGCAGCGATTCCTGGGGGGTTCCAATCCCACCAATCGCGGCGAGCATGGTGGGGCTTGCTCAATTTATTCGGAATAGGTGACCCCATGGATGTGGCCGTACCGACACGTCTGAAACGAAATCGTCTCTTGCCGTACTGGGCGGTGTTGCAGGCCGATCTGAAAGCGACGTTCAACAGCTGGCTGTACCGGTTTTGGATATTGCTCGCAGTCGGCGTGCTCGGCGGTTATTTGCTCTATCGCTTCGGCGCCATGCGTGTGGCGGGTATGCTGCAAAGTGCTCCGGAAGCACTCGGCGAAATGCTGCATTGGGTCGTATATGGCACGATCACGCTCATCATCGCACTGACCGCTGGCACGATAAGCTCGGAAGGCGGGACCATGGCCGACTCGGTGTTGAGCCGAGGCATTAGCCGATACCAGTATTTCATCGGCAAATGGCACGCCCGACTCGCGCTCGTGTTGGGCACGTATTTCGCCACCAGCATCGCGGCGATGCTCGGCGGATACTTCATGCTCCACAGTGACTCGCTCACGCTGCACGGCGGATTCGTGGCCATCCTGATCGTCGCATCGATGCTGCTGTTTGTCGTGACGTTCGCGGTCAGTGTCAGCGCGATGTCGAGCAATACGCTGGTCAGCATCGCGGTCGTCTGGGTCACGCTGTACGGCGGTGGGTTTCTGCTCACGCAGTTGCCCGGCTCGATCCCATCGCCCGAACGAGCGCTACAAAGCTTGCCCGACGTCATGAAGGGTTTCTACGACTGGAACTCACTGGCCCAAACGATGCTCATCAGCGTCGGTGTATCGACAGCGACGGCGTTCATCGGGATGATCACGTTTTCGCGACGGGATGTATGAAACGTGCGGTGGCCGTTCGCTTGCACCTCGGCGATGAAGCCGTTGCAATCGGGCTTGCCGACCGATTGGTCACCCGGCGACGGTTTTGATGCGGAGAGTGCACGATAGAGTTCGCTGGCGTTGAGGCCAGCTTTGCGCCCGCGATCAAGCAGGCGGCGGTGATTGCTGACGGACATGGTTGCCTCGTCTTTATTGTTCCACAACCAACGTAGTGGTGCGAAAAGGCTGAGTGGTCCGTAGGGCCAGGCTGGAAAGCCTGGCCCCACCTGTCAAATCAAGCTGGTCGGACCAGTAGCTTATTATTCCATAGCGATAGCGGAATGTCTCGCGTTCACCAAATCGCCGTATGTCAGAGCCGCGCACGCAGTAAGCGGATTGAATTAGCGATGGCGATGCGCTCAAACCGCTTACTGCGTGCGCGGCTCTGACATCGTTCACCTCTTTAACGCATGCATCGGCGTTGCTTGCAATAAATCTTGTGCAGCCGCACGCGTTGCCCGGTCGATGGCGGATTCCCAATTAGGATCCTCGGGTTTGAAGCAAGCGGTCAAGCCACGCGAGCTGTTGACGAGGGCGCCGGCACCGTCGGCGCGAAAACCGGCGGCGGTGTCGGCGGCACTACCGCCTTGCGCGCCGTAGCCGGGGATCAGGAAGATGACGTTCGGGATCCACTCCCGAATCCGCGCCAACTCCGCCGGATGCGTGGCCCCGACGACCGCTCCGACATCGCCGAATCCGCAGACGCCGAGGTTCTCCGCCGACCACGCGGCGACGGCCTCGGCGACATGCTGATAGACCGGTTTGCCATCCGCTCGCAAATCTTGAAACTGCCCCGCACCCTTATTGCTCGTCCGCACCAACACGAAGACGCCGGCATCGCATCGCCGAGCGCTAACAAGGAACGGTTCGACGGCATCGCGGCCCAGGTACGGGTTCACGGTCAAAGCATCCGCGTGCCAAACGGGCAGCCGACGACCATCATGCAGCGTACCTGCGAAGCCGGCGTCGGCGTAAGCCTCGGCCGTCGTCGCGATGTCGCCACGCTTGTTGTCGAGAATCGTCATCAGGCCCAACGATCGCGCCTTGGCCAACACACGCTGCTGCGCCAGCATTCCCGCCGGGCCGCACGCTTCAAAAAACGCGCTTTGCGGCTTGACGACGGGAACATGCGGCGCGACGATGTCAAGCACGCGCAGGCTGAACTCCTCGATCGCCCCCGCCATCGCGTCCAGCGTGCCCGCGCTATGCCTGCGACGAATTTCGATCGGCAACTGCTCCCAGCGCGGATCGATCCCAGCGCAGAGCGCGTTGCCCTTGGCCTTGCAGGCTTGCAGTAAACGATCAGCGAAATGCATTGGACATCCTCGTCCGTTTAGCCGCTCGCTTTCGGCGAGCGCGACCCCGCATTGTCGGCAGTAACACCGAACTCCGCGCTCGCCAAAGGCGAGCGGCTAAACGATAACGTTATTAATGTGGTTGTTAATCTCCACCTGCCACAACGCCCGGTAAATCGGTCGGCCTTCCTCGCGATACTTGCGTTCAAAGTTTGTCAGCCCTTCGGCGGGTGCTTCGGGCGTTGGCAGCATCTTCAGGCCGGGAACCTCACGAACGATATCCAGGCTCTCAACAAAATAATCTTCCACGTCGGTCGCGAAATGCAATAGCCCATCGGGTCGCAGTACACAGACGCATTGCTCGGCGAAGTCACGCGTAAACAGCTTGCGTTTGCGATGTCGCGTCTTCCACCACGGATCAGGAAAGTAAACATGAACCGCCGACACGCTGCCTGGAACGACGCGTTCGCGCAGGAACCAGCGGGCATCGGTGCAGCAGACTTTGACGTTACCCAGTTTCCGCCGAGCGAGGCGATCAGCGCCGACGAGCGTGTACTTGCGTTCGATTTCGATGCCAAGAAAGTTGACGCCAGGCCTGGCCTCGCCTTGGGTAGTAAGGAACAGGCCTTTGCCGAAGCCAACTTCGATTTCGATGGGGTGATCATTGGCGAAGATGTCGTGCCAAACGACGGGTGGCATCGGCGCGAGCAATGGCGAAGCGGGAGGTAGATGCCCCGGATGCGGCATGTCGAGCAGATATGGCGTGAGAACTTCGACGGGAAGTCGGCGGGAGGCGCGCACTGGGTCAGCCCTCGTTCCGCTTCAGAGCGACACCGATGATGTCGCCGTTGAATACGAGTCGATCTTTAACAAACGCTTGCACACTATAGATCGTCTGCCGCCGATTGAATTTGAGTTGCTTGGCGATGAGGATGAGCCGATCGCCAGGTTTGACGGGGCTGCGGAAGCGGACGTTCTCCATCCCGCCGAAACCGAGAAAATCGCCCGCCAATTGGTGCTGGGTCATGGAATGGTAGCTGCACAGCTGCGCAGAGGCTTCGCACATTAGCACCCCAGGAAGCAGTGGAAAGCCCGGCAGATGGCCACGAACCCAGAACTCGTCGTAGCGCACGTCCTTGTAGCCAACGATGATCTTGTTCGGAGTATCGATCAAAACGACGGCATCGAGCTGCTCCATCTCGAAGCGCTGGGGATTTACCTTACGTATCGCCTCGCGGTCGGCAACGATATTGCCGAAATCAATATTCGCCGGATCGTAATGCAACTCAGGCGGCATGATGTTCTTTCTTTAATATAGCCCGCCATTTATGGCAGGTGCGCCGCGAACCCGCCATAAAGGGCGGGCTATCTATCCTTCAAGTTAACCCAGCAACTCCACGATTTGCGGCAACGCCGTGAGCATCGCGTCGGGGCGTGTCGCGGGATTCTTGAGCTGCTCAGGCGTCGCGTCCACCGATCCCTTATCACCGGCGAACAGAGCGGTACGCATGCCGAGCTTCTTCGCCGGCGCCAAATCAAGCAACAGCCGAGAACCGACGTGCAACACCTGAGCCGGCGCGATCCCCTGTGAGGCAAGCTGTGTGAGCATCTGTTTGAACAGCCGCTCGGACGGCTTCTTGCCGCCCACGTCGCAGGAAAACACACGCAGGTCACGGTCGATGAGCAAGTCGACATCGCCGGAGTTCTGTTTTGCGAGTCCTCTCTTCAATTGTACAAAGCTGAAGCTCTGCGCGTCGGCGATTAACCCCTGTTTCCGTCCGGCTTGCTTTACAGCCTCCAGCGATTGAGCCGCGCCATCGTAACAACCGGTTCCCTGCAGGCTGGCGTGGAAGAAGTACGCGATCTTTCGGCTCAGTTCTGGCACGCTACCAAAAAAACCGACGTCGTATTTGTAATCCTTCTTTTGCAGCTTCTTGACGATTTCTTCCCATATCCGCTCAGACAGGACTTCCGGGTATTTCTCAGTGGGCGATGAAACCATGCGAAGTTCCGTCAGCACCCGTCGATAAATCTCACCCATGTACTCCGACGGCTGCCCTGGCTTGCGACTCATCGAGCCCCACATCTTGAACTCTTGCACCGTCTTGTCCAGAGCAATATCCATCACGAATTTTTGCGGATGCTCAAAGAGCAACTGGCCGTCAAAAATGTTCAAAAGCGTGCCATAGAGATTCCACGTCACGACGCGCACATGCGGCATGACGGCGAGTTTCGGCTTCGCCTTGGGCGGCTTGGGCTTGGGCGGCGCAGGCCAAATCAGATCGCGGGTATCGAGGTACTCCGCATATTGTTCGAGCGACATTGCCATGGGTGCTGCACGTCTCGTGGACCGTTTCGACCGCTTGCGGCTTAGCGCTCGCATTACGCCACGCGTCCGGCTAACGGCGCAAATCGACTGGTTTGCCAAGTATGATTTAGTAAAACCAACAGAAATGTCCGTTGTCGAATTGATTGTTGGTAATGAACCCATGTCCACACCGAATACGAATAACGTGCCACCGCCGACACCGGGATTGCCGCCCGTGCAGCCGCCGTCGGGTCGGTTTATCGTGCAGTTGTTTGTCGTTCCGGGTTTGATTATTGGCGTCGTGGTGCTGTTTGTACTGGCACTCAGCTACTGGAAAAAACGCGAGCGCGAGCCGAATTATTTTCTCAACCAACTCGACAGTGACAACGCCGACATCCGTTGGCGCGGCGCCAGCGATCTATCGCAGATTCTCAAACGTCAGGAGGCGGCGACGCTGCGCTGGAAGGCCGACCCGAAGTTCGCGCTCGATTTGGCCGAGCGCCTCGATCTCGCCTTCAAACGCCTCGTCGAAGAAGAGTCGCGCGTCGGCGCCGAGATCGCTCGGAGCAAGGACAAGGACAAGCACCTCCTGTGGCGCAAGCTGCGTGTCACGCGCGATCATGTCAGCTTCCTCGCCAGCGCCTTGGGCGAGTTCCATGTTCCCGCCGGTGTGCCGATCCTGTGCGAAATGCTCAAACACGACAAGGCCGCCGATATCAACGGCAACGCCCTGCAACGCCGCAAGGCGCTCTGGTCGCTCATGAACATGGGTGAGAATATGAAGGGTTACGCGAAGTTGCCTGCCGAGCATCGCGCGGAGATTGCCAAAGCACTCAAAGAAGAAGCCGCCAAGCCGGGCACACCGCGCGCCGGCTGGGCGCTGACGGCGCTCTATTATCTCGACAAATCGAGCGTACCTTCGCAGGATTCACCGGCGATCAGCAAGGTCGAGACCGCACTCGCCTTCTGCGCCGATGCCGACGATCGCTTTCTGCGTGAACTGACGGCGATGGCGTTTAACTTCTGGGACGGCGACCAGGCCGAGGCGATCCTCCTCAAACTCGCCAACGACAAAGGCCACGGCTCCGTACTTCGCGTCGAGGAGCCGGACTGAAATGCAACAAGAAGACAAAGGCCTGGTCTACCGCGGCTTGATCCTGCTCACGCTGATCGGCGTGCTCGTGCTGGTCGTGTTGGCGATTCTGTTCTGGCGTCCGCAACCGATTCGCACGGTCGAGAGCACCACGCCGCCGGAGGTGCGCGTGCCGATCCTGGTCGCACCGAGCGTGGGTGCGTTTCCTGGCTCGATCGCCTGGCTAGCATTGTGGGATTTTGCGGAGAATGCGCCGAGCATGCCCGGTTGGGAGATACGCTACAACGCCGCGGCCACACTCGCTCGCCGCGGTAGCGACGTCGTGCCCTGGCAGCTGATCGCGGAAATGCTCGACGAACGCCAGCAGATGCGCAACAACCGCGCGCGCCAGCCCGATGGCCGCAACGTCGACGACGAAGCCGTCGCCCGAGCGACGACGTTGAACGCATTGCGTGCCATTGCCGTCTGGAACGAGAAACGCGGCGACAAGAAATCCAATATTCCCATCGCAGTTCGCGAGCAAGTCGAAAAACTCGCGCAAAGCCCAGCGTTTGAACTCAAGGTGCAAGCCGAGAGGACGCGAGCCACGTTCAAGTAAGATGTGACCGACGAAAATCGAAAAACGAGCCGGAAGCATAAGCGACGGATTTCTCCAATCCGTCACTTACGCTTCCGGCTCGTTAACTCAGCCCCGCGTCATTCCTTGGCCTCGGGGAAGCCGATCTCACGCACGAATTCAACGTCGCGCGAACCGAGGCGAGCGGCTTGCTCCGGCGGCAGCGTGAAGGTCGCCAGCAGATGGTCGCCTTGCTTGCTGACGATTAGGTAGAAATACTGCACCGCGCGTTGGCCGTCGAGTTCACCATTGGCGATCACACGGTAGGCCATGTGGTGCCCCTTCGGCAACTCCTTGAGTTCCTTCCGCTCGGTCTCTTCCGTCTGGTTCCAGCCAATCGTGCGTTCCGTCTCGGCAGCAAATTTCTCCAGGCTGATGACATTGGCGGGGTCGCCTTTCTTCCACATGGAGACTGTCACCTGCCCAACGAACTGCCCTCGGTCGTCGATGTTGCGCAGAACCATTTGCGGACCGCCGTCCGGGCTGGTGACATGCCAGTCGCGCGCGTACCGGAGCGAAAATCGATCCTTGGAACTGCCATGCTGTATGTTCGTGAGGTTCGACGGCGCATCGCCGACCGGGACCTCAATGAGGGCGTTGTCGCTTAGCTCAACGGGAACCTCGATCGCGTCGCGCTTGAGTTTGACGGTGATCGATGCCGTCATCGCCGGGCCGACCGGACCTTGTAAGCGTGTGTCCTCTTGGTTCCAGCTGACGGCGACGATGCGTTTCTTCTTGAGATCAAATTCGCAATCGGCATTGACAAGTGTCTTGACCTGAGCGCCGAGACTGATTCCATCGGCATTGCCTACAACCTTGAACGTCGCGATGTCGTCCTTGACGGCGATCAACTTGCCTTCAAAGTTCTGTTTGGTCACGCCTTGCAAATCGCACAACGCCACGACGACGCCGTTTGGCATGGCCCACGACTTGCCGACTTCAATCATCTTGCCCGGGATCAGGCCCGAGACGGCGAGGGTGTTGAAGTGTTCGGTCGTCTCCATCTCTTCGCGCGTGAGCGAACCTTTCAGGCTGAACGACATCGTGCCGCTCGCTTGGCGATGCGTTACCATAAAGCGGTGTTCGGGCCTCAGCGTACGCTTGGCGGATTTGTCGTTATTAAACGCCAGAACGCTCTCAGCAACGGTGTAGTAGCGTGCCGACTTGAGTGCGACGGCGCCGTTGACGTCGAGGAAACGCTCGGTGTAAACGTGCTTCGCCTCGGCGCCGTGCGGGAATTTCTGTTCATCCTTCCCGTTGACGATAGTGATGGTTCCTTTTAGTTCCATCGTGATTTCGTTTCGCACGCAGGCTTTGTCAAGCGGCGCTTCGGTCAGATCGACGCCTTGCCCAGCAGCACGCATGGAGACGACGGCGAATAAGAGCAAACCCAATACATATCGGCGAATGGTCATGGTATGAACTCCGAATGAGTGATGAATTGTTGTTCAGCCGCTTGCCTTTGACGAGCACAAACATGTGCGCTCGCCAAAAGCAAGCGGCTAAACGGGATGGTTGTTATTTCTGCAACACCGGCGGCGGGGTCAGCTTCGGCAACGCTGGCAGCGACGTCTCCGGCAACTGGGGCACCGCACCATTCGGACCCGTCACCGGCGTCGGACGGAGCGGCTCCGACGCGGGGCCTGGCGCCGGCAGAACCACCGCCGGGTTCGGCACGTCCATCCGTGGCACCGCCGTCGTCGCGCTCTGCGGCGTAATATTCGCCACCACCTGATGCCCCGTGCCTGTCAGCATGAACTTCGGATTCGCGTGCTTACGCAATTCCTGGAACACTTCCGGGATCCGCTGGGCCACCCGCATATCTTCCATCTCCTTATGCAGCTTCGTCCGTTCCGCATCGTAATTCGCCGTCCGGTCGGCAGAAATATGGCGATCACAATACAGAATCACCAGCGAGCGGTCTGGCCCCTTCAACTCGATCAACGGGCTGATCTCGCCTTCCTTCAGCGAAAACGCGCCATCCTCAAGATTCTTGTCGCCGAAATGCCTGTGGATCGCCGGCACCTTCCCGCCTGTCTGCGCGAGGCCCGGTATCGCTTGGGCCTTGGCCATGGCATCGAACTCCAGCCGGCTGCCTTTGACCTTGGTCCATACATCCTGCGCGACTTTGATATTGTTGCCGTCGAGCACGATCATGCGGCACTCGACCTTCGGGCCGAAGCGGGCTTCAAAGCCTTCGCGCAGGTCGTTATCGGTGATCTTGACTTGCGAGCGGACGAGCTTCTCCATCATCAGCTTGGGGCGGATGACGTCCTCTTTCCATTCGTAAAGCGTCTTGCCGAACCGCTTGAGAATAGTGTTGACGAAATCCTTCTCGGTAATGGCTGTGCCGAAACTGTGCAGATCGATCTTCAGCCGATGTTCGACTTCGGCATCGCTGGCGCTGATACCGCGTTTGCCGCACTCGATCTCGACGATTTTGCGATTAATCATGAACTCGAGGCGCTCGGCGCCGAAGCGGGCGATGAGATATTCGCCAAGCTCCTCGCGGTAGACCGGTTTGCCGTCGTAAAGGTACGCAACGATTCGGCTGTTGTAGTTGGCGGTGGTAGCGTCGGGCGAGCCTGCGACGCGGTTCTGAGCGTCGGCCTGACGCCGGCCCCAAAAGAACGCGCCGATGCCGACGCCGATCATGACGCCAAGAATACAGAGTTTTTTCGCCACCGTATAAGTGGGAGTGATTTTCGCCAGGAAGCCACGCATCTTATCTCTCCTTCCGCATTTCACCTGTTCAAGGAACAACCGCACCGCCTATAGCGAATGCAGGCAGGAGGAATCAAGAGGAAATGGATAGTACCACGACCGTTTTTTTTGCACTTTTTTGGGGTGTTGGCCACGAAACCCAGGGAGTGAGCGGGGAGCCAGGGGTGAAAAACAAATCAACTAATTTGCCACTTCGAGTTTGACTTTCACCCACCACTCGATTACTCTCCAATCATCCGATTGACAACGCCTCCTATCTCTGTCTCCAGAGGTCCGCATGATTCGCTTCAACTGGATTCGCACTCTCCTTGGTAAACTGGGTATTCTGGCGAACGGGGGGGCAAGCGTCGTACTCCGCCGCGACGATCCATGCTAAGCCGCGCTGGTTTCAAGCCGCGGGTGGAAGAGTTCGAGCCGCGTATCGTGCCTGCGGGCCTATGGGCTGATGCCGTCGTCGATTTCAGCAGCGAATACAGCTCGGTCTACAACGGCGCTTCCAATTACTGGGACGCGGATCAAGCTCTCGGCGAGCCCAATACCATGAGTTACGACGACATCGTCACAGCCTGGGCGCCCTTGCCTATGAACGCCGGCGGTGCCCACGACCGTTTTGAACACTTGACGGTCCGCTTCGCCAATCCGGTCAACGCCACCGGCGTAATGATTCGCGAAACCTTCGGCAACGGCTTCGTCACCCAGGTCGATTTCCTGTCCATCGACGCCAACGGCACGCAGACTGTGCATACTTGGACCGGCGCCGACCCCAGCCAGCCGGGCAGCCCCGTCGATTTCACGATTTCGATTGCCGCGACGAACACGCCGGTCAACGCCGTCAAGATTTACGTTGACATCGATCACGATCTCGGCGCCTGGGAAGAAATCGACGCCGTGCAGTTGTTGGATGGCGTCAACACCGCGCCGGTCATCAGCAGCGTGACGCTCGATAACACGGCGCCGAAAACGAACGACGTGCTGACAGCTACGGTGGCCGGTTCGGATGCGGATGGCGATGCCATCACGTATCAATACGTGTGGTACGTCAACGGCACGGCGGTGCAAACGACCACGACGACGATGACGACCGCTACGCTCGATCTGAGCTTGGTGGGCAACGGCAACAAAGGGGATACGATTCAGTTGAAGGTGACGCCATCGGACGCCACCGCCGCCGGCAATGACACCTTTTCCGATGCCGTTACGGTCCTCAATAGCGCGCCGGTGATTCTGCCGTTCGCGGCCATGCATTTCGTCGAGGGAGATGAGGTTGATATCGTCGTCAATGCCTATGATGCGGATGGCGATGGACTCGCCTTCACGGCCACGGATCTGCCTGACGGCTTGACATTGATCGACTACTACAACGGCAGCGCCCTGATCTCAGGAGTCGTGCAACGGCATTCTGGCGCCGAGCCGACCAAGCAATTCCCGGTCAAAATCCGCGTCACGGACAATACGGACGCGGACGAGGTCAGCCCATTCTGTACCTCAACCAATTTCACCATCACGTCCGCCGTGATCACGCCGCTGGAAGGCTTCAACGGCACCGTCGGTAACGCGCCGACGCAGTTCACGGCTGTCATCTCCGGCCTTGGCGCGCCGATCGTGCAACGAACGAGCGGCTTTTGGTGGACGGTCGCTGACGATGAAGACGGGGGATATGATGATGAACTGACCAACGAGGCCTTTATCACCCCGAATTCTCTGGAACTTAACGGCGCTTGGAGTCGTACCGTAACATTCAGGATTCATCGGGATTCCAACAACTACGTCGCCGGTCCCGACGGAAGTTCCGGACGCGCGACAGCCAATCTGTATATCCTTCTGGAAGACATCTGGAAGATCAACTACCCCTACGAGCTGTCCAATCGCGTTGAAGTTACCGCGGCAACTCCATGAGGCTACCAATGAAGATCGTTTTGTTGGTAACGGCATCCGTTTGCCTTTTGGCAACGGCGTTCTTTGCGCACGCACAAGATCTCCCCGCCGATAAGGGCAAGCTGCAAGGCACATGGAAGGTCGTTTCAGTAATGTACCGCCCAAATGTTGACACCTTGTTCCTCGGCAAACTCATAAAGTTTGATGGCGAGTCCATGCTCACTTACGATGAGGCAGTGCGTGACGATCGGCTCCTTTCAAAAGGGTCAATCACAGTTGATGCAACGAAGACACCGAAGCAAATCGATATTTACGGCTACCCGAACGGAAAGAAAACGGCAATCCCGCTGCTGGGCATCTATGCCTTCGACGGCGACAAACTCCGGCTATCGTGGAGCGGGCGTGACGGAAAGGACCGCCCGCTCACCTTTGACCGAGATCCGAATGACAAGAAGAGCAAGCAATTTTCCTTGATCCTGGAAAGGATCCAGGAAAAAAAGAACTAAGAGGCTATCCGGAAAGTTTCAGTAGCAGGGGCAGGAGCCGGAGTAGGGATAGGATCTACGGTGTAAGGTACTGCCCCCATGCAGTCGCCGCCACGCCCTCCCCGCTACCAGAACTTTCCGGAAGGCCTCTCAGTCACGATCACCAACGGCAGAGGCACATTCAACGGCAAATTCTTCTTGTTCGCAATGGCGAACCTCGATATCTGGGGCCCTGATGATTCGTCCTGGGAGGATGACCCCGACGATATTTTCATTAAGTGTTTCGGACAGTCGTCAAATACCATTCGTGTTCACGGCCGAGCTTAAGCTGCACGCGGCCAGGTTTGACACATCCGAGCCTGAGCGCCAGCGAAGGGGTGCCCTTCGCTGGCGCTCAGGCTCGGACAATGTGTCAATCTCGCCCACGCGGAGCATAGTCTTTTGCACACTGGTTTCCGTGGCGTTTTGTTGAGTTTTTGCTCTTCTTCTGGGGATATAATCATGAACACAAGGCGATTACTTGTTACTTCCATCTTCATCGTGATCGTCGTGATCGCAACGTCAAACCGCCAAGAGACATTTGCGCAGAATCCGCAAGAATATGCGGTCGTCCAAGACGAGGCTAAGCGATTCTTGACGGTGTTTTTCAAATGGAACACGGACGAGGTGATGAAGCTCGTTGACGTGCCGTTTCTTTTCGATACGGAGATCGTTCGAGACAAGAACAAACTGAAAAACCTGTTCACCGAAACGTTCTCTGAGAAAACAACTCCCAAAGACAAGGCCCAGGCTCAGGCCAAACGTCACATCCGCAAAATATACACGCTGCGCCAATTTGCCGAGGACAAGAAATTCGCCGGCACGATAGTGTTGCAGCTCTTTTCCAAGGTTCTCGATAACGACGGACGCATAGTGTTAATCGAGTTGGAACTCGATGGTGACTCCCAAGGGATATTGATCGCCGTTCGCTTGAAAAAGGACGGGGCAAAGATCGTCGGGTTCAACGACTAAGGGGAGAAAAGGGGACAGGGAAGAAAAGGGGGAAAAGGTGTCAGGACCCGTTAAAATAGGTATATACACCTACATAAAAGGGTCCTGACACCTTTTTCCAATCTAGCCAAACAGCAACGAGAGATCGCAATGATGACCTCACAATCTCCATTTCCGTTCATTGGTCTTGGTGCCATTACATTCACATTAGCCGCTGCCGGGCTTTGGGGATGTTCATTCGTGTTTCAAATGAAAAACGCAGAACCAGTCGCGATCGAGTTAGGGCGACCTGTTGATCGCGAGTACCGTAATCTTGCTTTTACTTCAGATGGCACTCACCTTGTCGCATTTGGCGGCAAACTAAAGGTCGAGGAGGGAATAGTAGATTTTTGGGATGTTACAAAAAAAGAAATTGTTAGTTCGCTCACCCACCCGGGCTCCGTGATGGCGGCGGTGTTTACTCCGGACGGAAAACGGCTGATAACCGGCTCGAGGGATACCCGGAAGCAGGATCAAAAATTTAACAAGTTTCGAATTTATGACGGCCCCAAATGGGAGCTTGGGCATGAATTTGCAGTAGACCCAGCCGGAGAACCTCCGTGGAAGCTCGCGGTACTTCCTGACGGAAAACAGATGTTGAGTTCGACCTTTCGCATAGGAGTTCTACGTATTTGGGACCTCGATCAGCGGAAGCAGCGGAAACTCAACGCGCGAGAGGAGCAGATTCGAGATGTCGCGGTCTTCATGGATGGCGAGCGTTTTGCCGTTATTTATGGCCCGCTAATCGAGGTTTGGAATGCAAAGAAGCTTGAGGCCGTCGGGACTTTTCAGGTAAAAACAAACACTCTGAGCATTGCATTCAGTCCGGATAAAAAATGGATCGCTACAGGGGAGTTGGACTCCGGAATGACGCTATGGGATGCCTCCACCTTGAAGGTCAGTAAAGAACTAAAAGGCGCCTCCTATTATCCCAAAGCAATTGCGTTCACCAACGATAGCAAACTTCTCGTCGGCGCGATGTCGGTCGATGACGAACTTCCTGAGGCGAAAGTGTGTATTTGGAGCACGGCAAGCGGACGATTGCTTCAGACCTTCAAAGTCCCCAAGAATGCTGCAAAGTACCTGGCGCTATCTCCAGACAACCGCTGGCTCGTGACCATGAGCCACGCATCGCAAATGTATCTGTGGGATTTCGAGAAAATCCGCCAGCGCTTGGGTGACTGATCGTTCCGCCGCTTCTCCTGCCTCGATGCCTTCCCTCTGAGTCGCCGGTTTCGACATTTCAGCGGGAGATCATCAACCGAATTCCGAACTGGGCTACCTTGCGCGGCGGATACCGGGCGGTGTTGTGCGGCGCGGAAGTCAGCACGGGAGTGGGCGCAGCAACAACAAATAGGCCAGGGAAAAGGTGTCAGGACCCGAAAGGTGTTAGGACCCGTTAAAATAGGTATATATACCTACACAAAATGGTCCTGACACCTTTTTTTTTCAGCAAAGTATCATCCACTCCCGACCCCTTTTTCATGCGGCAGACCTACGTAATAGTACACCGCTGCCCCGTCGAGCAAGGCGTATTCGGGGCCGGGGGCGTCGTCGGGTTGCGTGCCTGGGTGCAGCGTGAGGACGGCGCCTTCGCGCAGGCGGCGGATGCCGGCGTGGAATTCGCGCAGGGTCAGGCCGTTGTGTTTGCCGCGCAGGGCGGCGAAGAGGTCCGCAAGCGAACAGCGCGTGCCGAGGCCGACCTCGTGTCGGCTTTCGAGGAACCGCAACGCATCCGCAGCCCAGGGCGTCGTGGTTGGCGTTGGCGAAGTGCTCGTCGTCTTGAACCTGGCGAGCGATTCGTTGACCCGGTCCGCGAGTTGATCCAACTTGGCGCGCACCTGGCCAATCTCGGCGGCAACATCGCGCGACAGCGAATCGATCGTCGCCTGTAGCTGCGTCGCCCAGTCCGGCAAGCCGTGGCGATGCACCGCCAGGGCGTCGCGCAACTCCTCCAGGGCACGGATCGGCGATTCGCTTTCGAGCAGCAAATCCAACCCTTTCTGCGTGACGCGCATCCACTCGACCGTCGTCTTACCGACGGTTTCGACGCGTGTCATTTCGAGCAAACCGTCCTGAACCGCCTGATTTGCGAGGTCGGACGTTTCGCGAGTGCGCTGTTCAAACAGGCCCGGCAACTTGCCGCGGGCGTAGAGCCTGACCTCACCGCGGGCCTGGGCACCGGTTTTGATCGCATCCAACAGCATAAATCGTTTTCGATCCATCGCGAACCTCCGTGGCCAGGGCTTGTCCGACAGTGTACAGTGAAAAGAGATTCGCGTGAATGGCAGAATCAAAACAGAATCACGCTGAATGGCAGAATGAAAACAGAATCACGAAAGGACGAAAGAGCGAAAGGCACGAAAACGAACCAGATGGGCGACGGGAAGTCCGGCCCTCCATAGGATTTTTCGTGCCTTTCGTCCTTTCGTGATTCGCCTTTGGAATTGGACCGTTATGGAACCAACCGCAAAAAAACCACGCATACTCAGCGGCGTGCAACCGTCGGGGAAGCTGCATCTGGGCAACTATTTCGGCGCGATCAAGCAGCACATCGAGCTGCAAGAGCAGGCCGAGTGCTTCTATTTCATCGCCAACTACCACGCGCAAACGACGATGCGCGACTTGGCGGACAAGATGTCGGCCGAGCAGAATCGCAAATTCAAGGCCGCCGACTTGCTGCGCCAGAACACGATCGATGTCGCGCTCGACTATCTTGCGCTTGGGCTGGATCCAGCCAAGGCGGTGTTCTATCGCCAAGCCGATGTGCCCGAAGTCACCGAGTTGGCATGGGTGCTGGCGACCGTCACCAATATGGGCTTGCTCGAACGAGCCGTCTCTTACAAGGAAAAGGTGGACAAGGGCATCGAAGCGAGTGTAGGCCTTTTCACGTATCCCATCCTGATGGCGGCGGACATCCTCATCGTGCGGTCGAACGTCGTGCCTGTTGGCAAAGATCAGGTCCAGCATCTGGAGATGACCGCCGACATCGCCGGCAAATTCAACCGCGCCTTCGAAAAGAATGTGTTCCCGATCCCAACCTATCGGCTCGACAAGGAGTCCAAGGTTCCAGGCACCGACGGCCAGAAGATGAGTAAATCCTATGGCAACACGATCGACATCTTTGCCGAGGGCAAGCCGCTCGAAAAGACGGTGATGAGCATCAAGACCGACAGCACCCCGATGGGACAACCGCTCGACCCGGCACCGTGCAATGTCTTCGCACTCTACAGTTTGTTCGCGACGGACGGGGAAAAAACGGAGCTGGCGGACATATACCGCACCGGGAAGACCGGATTCGGCGGTGCGAAGAAAATGCTGAAGGAGAAGATTGACGCCTACTTCACGCCATTCCGAGCAAAGCGAAAGGAACTTGCCGTCAGGCCGGACACAGTCGAGGACATCCTGCGCGACGGCGCCCGGCGAGCCCGTATCGAAACGCAGCGCACGATGGAAAAAGTCTACAAGGCGACGGGACTGCGGTGAGAGGACTGGGCAGGTCAATCTACCGCTTCGCCGGCAGTAAATCGGGCTCCTGCGTCTGCGTGAAATTGGCTGGCACGACGCCCAATGGCGTGGCGATTGGCGTGGCGTAGTACGCGTGGCCCCAGTGCGGCTGGTCGCATATGTACGGTTCGTCTATCACACATCCTGTGCAGGCGCTTACGAACACCAGCATCATAAGTATTGCGCGCATATCATCCCCTCGCGGTTGACAGTCGATCCGGCTTATAAGTTTTCGCACAAGCCGTGTCAACAGCGAATTAGAAACAAGCCAACTCACCCGAAATGCACGAGCGCGATTTCGATAAGCAGCACCGCCAATAATCCGATGCTGATGATAATGTTGACGTTGAAAAATGCTTGATTGACTCGCGTGAGATCGTTCGGGCGGACTAGCGAATGCTCATAGATCAACAGAACTGCGACGCCGACGATGGCCATGCGGTATATCCAACCAAGCGGCGGAGCGGCGATGACGTAGAGCGCTCCTAAGAGTGCGATCGTCGCCAAGTGACTCAGCATGGCGATACGCAGCGCCATCGGCACGCCTAGCCATGCGGGGATGCTATGCAGCTTCGCATCGCGGTCAAAGTCGGCATCTTGGCACGCGTAGATGATGTCAAAGCCGGCGACCCAGAAAAACACAGCAAACCCGAGCACAATAGGCGGCGCGAAATCATCGAACCCGCGGATCGCAATCCATGCCGCCACTGGTGCCAACAAGAGCGACGCACCAAGCCAATAATGGGCCAGCGCGGTGAACCGTTTGGTGTAGGAATACGCTAGCACGAACAACAAAACAGGAAGCGCCAATCGGATCGGCCAGGGGTTCTCGTTGAGCAGAAAGATTGCCGAGCTCCCGATAAACGCAGCACTGCATAGCAACGTAAACGCCCACACGCCGATAACACTCAGCTGCCCGCGGGGCAGATGTCGCACCGCTGTCCGTGGGTTCCGGGCGTCGAAATCGCGATCAGCCAAACGGTTAAACGCCATGGCCGCACTGCGGGCGAATACCATACAGAGCAAAATGCCCACCAATTCGAGCCAGGAGAAGGCGCCCTTCGTCTGCCAGGCGAGGATCGCACTGAACAGCGCGAACGGCAACGCAAACAACGTGTGGCTGAAGCGGATCATTTCCAGGTAACGTAGGATCGTCTGCATCGCAGTCTCGGAATTCAGGACTCGACATAGGCCAACTTGCTTGATTTCCGCTTGCGGCTTAGCGATTGAAGCATCCCATCCGAGCGATAGGCCGCAAGCGGAAATCAATACGCCAATTCAACCGCCTTCACGCGGAAAGCGCAACCAGCGTCTTTTCCTCTTCTGCCTTCAGACTAGCAATATCGCCCGTGAGGACCAGCGTCTCGATCTTCACCGAGAGCTTGGCCCCAATCCCAGGCAGGTCTTTCAACGCCCGCCGCCCTTCATGCGCAACGATTTCCTCGACAGGCCGCTCCAGACTCAAAATAGCCTGCGCTGCCTGGCGATAGGCCTTTATGCGGTAGAGATTGGCATGTTGTTGTTCCAAAGAACGAGCCAAACCGAATAATTGTTGAGCAATCGCACGATTGTCCATAGGAAACTCCACTTAATGCACTCATGTATACATTGTAGGCTGGCAAATCCGAAAGGCAAGGAAGAAATGCAAACTTGTTCACTATCGAATTATTCGCTACATTCGCGGAATTGCCGGCATTCGGCACAGTCGTGACCTACACTTGCTTGGATCGCGATAGCGTCACGGTCGGGTGATCGCGAGCAAGAGCTATTGTCGTTCCGGCGGGCCGTCGCCGAGAAGCCGATCTGGACGGCAGCAAACATCGGGCTGGCGGCGGCGCTGCTACACAACGGTCGCAGTGAAGAAGCTTGCCAGGTGCTCGAGCCAAGTCGCAATCTCGCTTCGCTGCCGTCGGGCTACTGGATCTGGCTGACGGGAGCTCGGTTGCAAAGTCAGCTGCGGATTCGCGTTTCCGACCGACGATGGGAGATTGTTGAGCAGGCCCTGTCGCAAGCAGAAAAATTGGAGCCGACAAATGTGGAACTGCCACTCGCACGGGCGGAATTCCTTTTTGAAAAAGGCGATATCGATGGCGCGGGGTCGACTCTCGAAAAGGCTCAAGCGAATTTCCCGCAGGAGGTCGGAGTCTGGGTTGCGCGTGCTGACTTTGCGGGTCGGCTGGATCGCTATGCTGAAGCCGAATCGATTCTGGATCAGGCATTGAACGCGAAGGCATTCGGCGATCACATCGAGGTTCGCCTGGCGCAATGTCGGCTTTGGTCGCAGCGTGCCTCGGCGCTCGATCGAGCGAAAATGCAAGCGCTCAGTGGCGCCGAAGATCCAGGGTTCTCGGTCGGCGATCGTGCCCGACATTGGAACGCACTCGCCGCCGCGTGGTATCGCTTGAGCGATTGGGACAAAGCCGAAGAACGCTGGCGTAAGGTCGCCAAGATTCTGCCAAGAGATCAACGCAGCCGATCGTGGCGTCTCGATTTGGCGTTGCAAAAAGGCCAAACTGCCAGTGCCCGCCATTGGCTGGATGCACTCCGCCGCGCTGAGGGCGAGACCGGTGTATTCTGGCGGTATGGTGCGTGCGCCATCCTGGTACACGAGGCACGCCGCCGACGAGCCAATCTCGACGAAGCTCGGCGACATCTGCATGAGATCAATCGCATCCACAAGAATTGGCCGCTCGCCGCCGCGCTCGCCGCCGCCATCGCCGAGATGGAAGGAAATTACCAACTCGCCATCCGCGAATATGGCCGAGCACTCGATCACAGCGAGCCTCAGCCAGGCGTCTTGACACAATTGCTCGAAATATTGATTCAGCGCCGCGAGTTCGGCAAGGCCGATAGCGAAGTCACGAAATACGAGCAAAAACAACCGCTGACGCCCGACCTCGCCCGACTAGGAGCCGAGGCAGCGATGGGATTGCGCGACAAACAGTCCGCCAAGGTAGCTCTGCGGCGAGCTGAGTCGGGGGTCACCATGCCGATTCGCGATTATCGCGACGCACTGTGGCTGTCGGCGATCTGCCAGGCCGCCGGCGAATCGGCTCGCGCCGAGGAATTGCTGACTTCCGCCCTCAACGTGGCAGGGCACGCGCCCGATGTTTGGATCGCCTGGATGGAATTTCTCGCCCGCTCAAATCAGCGCAAGCGCGTGTCACAAGAAATCGATCGCATGGAAAAGACTCTCCACAAAAACCGCGTGCCGTTGACGCACGCTCGCTGCTACGATGCGCTGCAGCAACTCGATCAGGCGGCCTCGGCGTACTTGACGGCTGTCGCCGGCGCGGGCGACGATCCGACGGTGTTATCCTTCACCGCCGACTTCTTTCGCCGTGCGGATCTGAATGACGACGCACGCGGGTTTCATGAGCGCCTGCTGGATCCCGCTCTCGCCGCCCGGCGAAAATGACCGTTGACGCCCGGCGACGTCTTGCCGTCCTGCTCGCGAAATCGGACACCGCCGGCGATCGCGACCGTGCCGTGGCGCTCATGGACGACAACCGCAATCTACGCGGCGACACCCTGCACGACCTGCGTGTTCGCCTCTACGTTCGAGGCCGAAACGAAAGCTTTCGCCGAAACGCCATCCATCAATTCCAGGAAACGCTGCGTCGCCAAACTCCAAGCATCGACGAACGATTGCTCCTGGCCGAGTTGCTGGTGGACGACGCGCATCTCGGTCAAGCCCGAACCATTCTCTCGGACGTAAATTACGAGGACCCGACGAATGGCCAATGCATCGTTCGGTTCGTGAACTTGCTTATCCATCTAAAGGAGTTTGCGAAAGCGCAGCGAATCCTAACGGAGTTCGCGAAGATCGAGCCGACCAGTGTCCGCACTATCGCCGCACAGGCCGCTCTTGTCAGAGCCGAAAAAGAATCAGCAGCGAAGATGAAATAAATAAAGCCCACCATTTATAGCGAAAAACGCGAACCCGCCATGAATGGCGAGCAATGTGCCAGAGAGAATGATTTCCAAAGAGCCACCGATGATCATACCGCCGCTTCACTTTTGGACATTGACGCCGACCGAAGCGATAGCGTTGCAACGAGAGTTGGCGAACCAAAGGGGTGATATCCACCGCTTGAGGCTTAGCGCTAAAGAGGCGAGTTGTGAGCGCTAAGCCTCAAGCGGCGATCCAGAATATCAACTCCTGATCCGCGCGTGAATGATCGCCGCCAACTCCGCGATCGGCACGCGGTCTTGCTTCAACGTATCACGATCGCGAATCGTCACGGTCTGGTCTTGCAACGTCTGCCCATCGACGGTGACGCAGTATGGCGTGCCCGCTTCGTCCTGTCTGCGATAGCGTCGGCCCACGGCGCCGCCCTCGTCGTAGAAGACGTTGAAGTGCGGCTTCAGGTCGCGGTAAATCTTTTGCGCGATCTCCGGCATACCGTCCTTCTTTACTAGCGGAAAGATAGCGGCCTTGAACGGTGCGATGCGCGGATGCAGCTTCAGCACGACGCGCAGCTCTCCATTCACTTCTTCCTCGTGATACGCCTCGCACAAAAACGCCAGCGTTGCGCGGTCGGCACCGGCGCTCGGCTCGATGACGTGCGGGATAAAGCGTTCGCGTGTAGCCTCGTCGAAGTACGACAGGTCCTTGCCCGAGCCTTTGTACTTCGGTTTGCCCTCCGGGCCGAGTTCCACGACGAGATTGGTGCCGTCCTTCCTCAGCTTGCCTTCGGAGTGGCTGCGCAGATCGAAATCGCCGCGATGCGCGATGCCCTCAAGCTCGCCGAAATCGCCGGACGCGAGAAACGGGAACGCATATTCGATATCCGCTGTGCCACAGGAATAATGGCTCAGTTCATCCGGATGATGATCGCGCAACCGAAGCCGTTCCTTCGCCAGACCAAGGTTGAGATACCATTGATAGCGGCGATCGCGCCAGAACTTGTACCAGTCCGGCGAACTCTTTGGCTCGCAGAAGAACTCGATCTCCATCTGTTCAAATTCGCGCGAACGGAACGTGAAGTTGCGTGGCGTGATCTCGTTGCGAAAGCTCTTGCCGATCTGGGCGATGCCGAACGGCACCTTCACACGGCTCGAATCGACGACGTTCTTGTAGTTGCAGAAGATGCCCTGCGCGGTTTCGGGGCGTAGAAACGCGGCATCTTCCTCGCCGCCGAGCGCGCCGATGATCGTCTTCATCATGAGGTTGAACTCGCGCGGCTCTCCGAGCGTGCCAAGCGCCTTCGCCTCGGGGCCAAGCACCTGCGTGAAATCCTTGACCGTATTCAAGCAGAGAACGTCGCCATCCCACTTGAGTTCGTCAACGTTCTTCGCACGCAGGTTGAAGAACTTCAACGCCTTCTGCTCAGCTTCTTTCACGCCTTCCTCGCCTGGATTGGCGACGGCGACGAAGACGCGTTGGCCCTTCGCCTCGACCCAGCGACCCCAGACCTGATCGTAGCGGTAGCGCTTCTTCGATTCCTTGCACTCAACCTTGTAATCGTGGAATAGATCGTAATGGCCGGAGCACTTCCAAACCTGCGGATGCATGACGATGGCGCAGTCGAGTCCGACCATCTCGTATGGCGATGGTGCGCCGGGCAGCGTGCTGAGGTCGTCGTGGCCGGTGACCATGTCGCGCCACCAGGCGTCTTTGATGTTGCGTTTGAGTTCGACGCCGAGCGGGCCGTAGTCCCAGAACCCGTTGAGTCCGCCGTAGATTTCGCTCGATTGAAAGATGAATCCTCGGCGTTTGCAGAGGGAGACGAGCTTGTCCATTTTCGACATGTCCATCGCGAAAATTCCTTGCACAGTTTTCGTTTAGACGCTCGCCTTGGGCGAGCGCGGACTTATTCTGTCGCCGTCCACGCAAAGTCCACGTTCGCCCAAGGCGAGCGGCTAAACGGGTAAAATCATATCACAACGGGCATTTTATCGCGGCCAATGACGTTTGACGATGCCCGCGGCGGCGACCTCGATGCGCAGCGGATCGCGGCGTAGTTCGGGCACGAGCGTGAACTTGTCCACCTCCACGGCGATCGGCAGGTCGGCGGCGCAGCCGATCTCCTTCAGCCGCTCGCCGCCGGAGCTGACTTCGAGGGCACCGAGCAAAATTTGGCCGTGGTTCTCGAAACAATCCCAGGCGAGCCGAGCGCTGTCGTTGGGGCGGATATTCGTCTTTTCACTGAGCACTTCGACGAAGGCACCAGCGAGCATCGTGTCTTCCAGGCATGGTTCGCCATTGTCGCCGGCACAGACAATATTGATAGGACGGGTATCGCTCAGAAGTTGTTCGCACACCGCACTGAAATTCACGAAGCTCGCAATGAGCACCCGATCCGCGGCAGCGGCAGCGAGGATGGCGCGCGTGCCGTTGCTCGTCGTCATGATGAGCGTCTTGTCGTACAGCCGAGCCGGCGTGCAATCGCGCGGCGAGTTGCCGAGGTCGAACCCGGCGATCGGAATCCCGCCACGTTCGCCAGCCAGGAGCGCATTTGAAGCCGGGAAGCTGCGGGCAAGAAGCGTCGCCTCGTCGATTTCCGCACACGGCCTAACGCTGAGGCAACCGGCGGCGAGTGCATGCACGATCGTCGTCGTCGCACGCAACACATCGATGGCGATCGCGATTGAACCGCGCAGCCGCTCGGCTTCGGCGAACTTGGGAACCAGATGAACGTGAACATCGCGGGGGGGCATAAAGAGGACTCGATCAATCAGGAATTTCACGCAATCGCTTTTTCCAGTAACCGGGACGACGCTTGAGATGCATCACAGCGAGTACGAAAATGGTTTCGTTGCAAATCGTGTAGATGATCCCGTATTCGAACCGTTTGAAAATGCAACATCGAACGGTCTTTGACCATGCTTCGGGAAAGTCCAGAACCCGCCGCATTGCCTCGTCGAATGCATCAACCAACTCCGAACCCAAGCCATCGCGTTGAAGGTCGTAATAGGCCACGGCTTCAGAGAGTTCGGCTTCCGCAGCGCGAAGAACTTCGACGTTCACGGATTGCGACCTCCGCGTAGACGCAATAACACTTCCTCGAGCGGACTAGCGTCCATTGTTCCAGCGTCATACTGCGCAAGGCGGGCGAGCGCCTCATCTGCCCAAGCACGATCGATCTCCGCGTCAGCAGCCGTGTCCTCCAAACTCTGCAACAGGCGACTAACTAATTCGGCCCGGTCGGACGGGGTTAGCGACATCGCGGCGTCGAAAACCGTGACTGCTTGATAGGTCATTGGTTTCTCCAAACTTGTGGACTCATTTCCACACATCCTATTACGACAACGCTAGTTCGTAGCTCAGGCTTTCCAGCCTGACGCATTTTGACGATCATGGGCAAACGACGTCAGGCTGGAAAGCCTGACCTATGAACTACTGTTGCCTAGCTATTATATCGCATCGCTGGCAGGACTATCTCACTTCGCCCGTGGCACGGCTTCCATCTGGACTGTCCCGCCGTTGTGGCGGACCCTGACATCCCATACCTTTAGGTCGTTCGTCGGTCCTGTGTGAATTTCGCCGGCGAAGACGCGATTTCCGATATGCGTCAACGTAACCTTTCGGATGCGTCGTTTCAAAGGATCTGGCTCTTTAATACCAGCCCTCTCAACATCGACCTTTTGTACGTATCATACTGGTGAGTAAAAGAGTTACCTGAATTTTCTCACGAAAGGTCAAGGATGATCTTACGACCAAAACGCCCTCAACCAGCGAAACCGACCCTCTTGGAAAAGCTTCTCGCCAAA
>CAMAUE010000009.1 GCA_945861245.1 Singulisphaera sp. GP187 | reverse complement strand
TGGTGGTGGTGGTGGTGGCGGTCGACGCTACTAACCGACGCGAGTGGCGAGCAACACAGGTAAACCTGGGTTGCTTTTCCTATCGCATCGTTTAGATTCCACTGCAGTCCCTACACTGCCAAACGGCATCGGTGGATTGAACCTCCTCGGTTGCCTATCGTAAATCATTCAAGCGTGCTCGCTCGCTCCAACTAAGCAAGCGGGCACGCTCGTTCTGTGCATGATGCGCAGAATCTCGTTCCCGAAACCGCCCACAAGGAGATTGCATGTCCCTACGAATGCGTGTTCACGACCGCGAACCGATCGGTGCAGCTCTACGCCGTTTCAAAAAGCTGCTCGAACGAAGCGGACTGACCAAAGAACTGCGCAAGCACAAATACTATGAAAAGCCGTGCGAGGAACGCCGGCGCGACGAACTGCGAAAGAAAAACAACATCCGCAAGGGCAAGACTAAAACGAAACCAAGCTCGTCCTACTGGTGAGGTGTTTGTCTCGGCTTGGCGATAACTTGCTGAGCGCAGCATGGCAACCCTTTTCACCCCCGTGAGGCATACGATTTCGATGGCCGCCAAAGCAAAAGCCTCTCCCAAAATGGTCCCTGCCAAGCCCGTCTCGTCGTCTGCACCCGGCCAACCACTAACGATGGAAGAACGACTGCATCGCATCGCGGCCTTGGGCAAACGCATCGAAAGCTACATCCAATTCATGTGCCAAGTTCCCGCTCTGTCAGGCAATTCCTCCGAAGTCCAAGGTCGCGCTGTCACTGCCTTTTACAACCAACTCGTCCTCGTGGAAGGCCAACTCGCTCACATCCACGACGAACTGCGGCTCGAGTAATGCCCGGCAATGCGGTCTGGCCCCGTGCCATGAATCGATCTCCCCAAATTTTGGCTATCTTTCAATTCCTACATTCGCTCTTTCTCCTATACTCAGGTTCCGCTCGCGGCGAGATCCCCGCGCCGGTCTGAGCTGGCGCATTGCCCGAGCCTAAGCGTTAGCGAAGGGCCAGGCGGAGCACTACTCTGTAGAATCAA
The DNA here is from genome assembly GCA_945861245.1 of Singulisphaera sp. GP187. Taxonomy (GTDB): domain Bacteria; phylum Planctomycetota; class Planctomycetia; order Gemmatales; family Gemmataceae; genus SIAQ01. Next base: position 64,603 of record CAMAUE010000009.1, on the reverse strand, counting down.
CATAGGATGCCTTTCTCCTTTCTCGGATTTCGGTCATGAAGCAAATTACTCTAGTCGTGCGGCCGATCACTGCGGAAGCAGTGCTCAAGACCGTCGGCGAACTTGATGTCAATGCAGTCATGGTGCAGGAAGCGAAGGGGTACAGCCGCCAAAAAGGGTATCTTGAGCGTTACAAAGGTAGCGAATACTCAATGGCGTTCTTGCCGAAGGTCGAGATCAGCGTCTGGGTCAACGATTCACGAGTACAGGAAGTCGCGGACAAAATCATTAAAGTCGCACGCACGGGCCGCATCGGCGATGGAAAGATCTTTGTGGTCGATGTCGGTTGGCCGGGCGCGATGGAATTCTGACTTCAGCGTTTAGCCGGTCGCCTTTGGCGAGCGTGAAAGTTGCGCTCGCCAAAGGCGACCGGCTAAACGGGCAGCTGCCTTTGCAGAGCCACGACGCGCAAGGCCGCCGGTTCGATGACGATTTCCAATTCACGCACGTTATTTTCCGGCAGGCAGAACAGTTCGCCATCAGCATGCGCGATTATCGGCTTCTCGGACTGCAACACGATGCGCCGGCATTTCCCTTGACGCAGCTTCGGATACGATGCGGGCGGCCCGAACAACGCCAGCCGAGGCAAGAATTGCAGAATCTGCCAGCGCGTCAAATCCTCGGCATGGACGTAGTCGAACCAGCCGTCGTCAATCAACGCCTGCGGTGCGAGCGTGAAACCGCCTTCGCGCTTGCCAAGAAGGGCGCTGAACATTAACGTCGGCACGGTTTGGGCGGGTTCGTCGTCAATGCGGACCGACACCGGCGGATATTCGTAATGGTACATGAGCGACCGAATCGCCGCCAATCCGTACAGGAAGACACCCTGAAGGCGACGGATTTTGCGTGATTCCCAGGTCACTCGGCCATTGAATCCCGTGCCGAGGCAGCAGCCAAAATAGCCCCGTTTGCCGTCGGGAAGATTCACGCAACCGACATCGACGTGTCGCGGCGCCGGCGGATGTTTCGGATCGAGACCGAGGCTGAAGGCGTAGTCGTTGGCGGAGCCGATCGGGATGATGCTAAAGGCGATATCGGGATTGCGAACGCTCATAAGCCCATTGAGCACTTCATGGGCTGTGCCATCACCCCCCGCAGCGGCGACAACGGGGATGCCCTCACGGGCCGCCGATTCCGCCAGTTCGACGGCATGGCCAGGATGCGTTGTGGGCCGAAACGCAACCTCAGCGCCCCAAGTTTGGCGGATTTGCTCGAGCCTCTGACGACCGCGATGCTTGCCGGCCGTCGGATTGAAGATGACACACAATTCAGGCCGGGCCATGCGAACCTCGCGATGTTTTCGGGGCGTCCGTATTGTATCGGAGGAGCGAAGCGGTGAACGGACTTCTGGTTGTCGATAAACCTATTGGAATCACCTCGCGCACGGCAGTGGACCGCGCTCAAAAATGGTTCCATCGCGGCACTCGCATCGGGCATGCTGGTACGCTTGATCCGCTCGCGACTGGCGTTTTGGTGCTTTGCATCGGCTCGGCGACACGGCTCATGGAATACGTTCAGCGGATGCCGAAAACGTATCGCGCCGGCATCCTGCTCGGCGCGACTTCCGATACCGACGATGCCGATGGCGTCATCACACCCAATGCAAATCCCTGCCCACCCGATCGTAGTACGATCGAACAGGCGCTCAGAGCGTTTATCGGCAAAATTCAGCAGGTGCCGCCGGCCTACTCCGCGGCCCATGTCGGCGGTCGGCGTGCATACGCCCTCGCCCGCAAAGGCCACGAGTTCGAGCTACAGCCACGCCTGGTGACTGTGCATCAGATCGACATCGAGCGATACGAGTTCCCGCAACTGGACATCGTCGTGCACTGTGGCAAGGGCACGTACATCCGTTCCATCGCCCGCGATCTCGGCTTGGCGCTCGGCTGCGGCGGATTGATCGCTTCGCTCCGTCGAACCGCAATAGGCAAGTTCACCGAAGCGGAGGCATTGGCTATCGACACGCCAGCAGACACGGCGATCCAACGCATGCTGCCTGCCTGGCACGCGGTGCAGGATACGCCGCCGATCGTGCTATCCGCTGACGACACGCGAAAACTGCGAATGGGGCAGACCATCGCAAATCCGTATGGCTGCACCGAGGAGAGTGCAGTCGTTGACGATGCCGGCGAATTCGTCGCGCTCGTGACGCCAATCGAGGGGCGATTGCAACCCGCGAAGGTGTTCGGCGTTGGCTGATCATTCGCGAATCACAACCAACCCGTCGCGTATAGCACGGCAATGAAAAACGCGATCGGTACAATCGGCAACGTCAGCAGCGCGAGCCGACGAATGGCCGAGGTTGCGTGATGCCGATGCACATGCAACAGGTACGCCGCCAAGAACCCGCCGACAGCGCCGCCGAAATGTCCCTGCCAGCTGACACTCGGCAGGAAATTGATGGCGATGAGCAGGATAGTATTTATTCTCAGCGAACGAGACCAGGCTTCAACGAGGTTATCTGGCAGATACCGATAGTTCATCGAGAACCACACGATCATCGACACGAAGATGCCGTACATGCACCCCGACGCTCCAGCCGTGATTGGCATTTGCCCGTAATCGGACGTTTGGGCGATGGTAATCAGAAGAACTGCACATCCGCTGACGACGCCTGATATGGCGTAGATGGCGACGAATCGCCAAGTCCCCCAGATTGTTTCGACTATTCGACCAAGCGTGTTGAGGAAGTAGAGATTCATGAAGAGGTGCAAGCCGCCGATGTGCAAGAATGTAAAGAGCACAATGCGTTCAAACTGAGGCCGAGCCGGACCGCCTTCGCGCACCACCAAAGTAGGGTGCAAGGCTCCGAGATCGATTAGTACGCGGTTGGATTTTCTGCCATTTCCCAACAGATAATCGTCGATCGACAGGTCGTAGTAGAGGGCGTAGACGGCGCCAACGAAGAAATAGGCGAGGATAAGTGCGAACAGCACGCGCATGGCCGGCGCGCGGTGCGCGGCGAGCAGGGTTTGCCGTATCGCTTCGCTTCGACCGGAGTCGTCATCGTCAACGTCATCGCGAATGGATTGTGCGTCCGCGGTTGGCGCCACCCTGCCCTTCGGGACGCGTCCTTCCTTTAGCGCAGCGAGCCCGTATTCGGTGAGCACTACTCCCTGACCAATGTCAGGCATCCATTCCGTGAGGTTTACCAATCCTCGGCCACGCAACTCATCCAGTCCAGCGTCGACCTGGCCTCGCTCCAGCTTTTGTTCCTCGGCGTATTGCCTCGGAACCAACGGCTTTGGCGTCAGCGATTCACACGCTTTCAGCAACGTGAGCAAGAAATCATCGGAAATCGGCATGGCGCTCACTTCTTGGCGACAGGTTGGATCCATTGGCACAGTCCAGCGTGGATTTCTTCTCGCGGGTCTTCCCATGTGCCCAGATGGGGAGGTTGATAAGATAGACGAAGGGTCCGACCAACGCAACAGGAAAGCGAATGCGAAATGGCGAAAACTTTGGCGATGTGCCGGGCGGTTGTGTTTGATTTCGACGGAACCTTGGCCGACAGCTTCGACGCGATCGCCTGCAGTGTGAACCATGTACGTGCCCTGCGCGGCTTGCCGGCTTTGTCCGTGGCCGAGGTGAAAGGCCACGTCGGCCATGGGCCGGAGTATCTGCTGGAACACACGATTCCCGGCTGCCGCCTATCCGACGATTTGCCGGCGTATCGCGTGCATCACCCGACGGTGATGGGGCCGATGACGCGGTTGCTGCCGGGTGCCGCGGAGTTACTTATCGCGATTAAGCACGCCCAGAAGCGCATCGGCTTGTGCAGCAACAAGCCGCGCATCTTCTCGCAAGAGCTGCTCGTGCATCTGCGGATCGCCGAGTTGTTTGATGTCGTGCTCGGCCCGGAGGACGTGAGCATGCCAAAGCCATCGCCGGAGATGCTGCTGCGAGCGCTGGAGCGGATGTCACTGTCGCGCGACGAGGTGCTGTATGTGGGCGACACGACAGTCGATATTCAGACCGCACGCTCGGCCGGCGTGAACGTCTGGGTGCTGCCGACCGGCTCGGAGCCTCGCCATGTGTTGGAGCAGGCGAGGCCGGATCGTTTGTTTGAGAACCTACACGACATGCGAATGGAACTGACGGATTCGTGATGAACTTTCGGCCATGGATCTGTTTATTTTCAAGAAGCAGTCGTCATGATTACCGAAATCGATCCCTGTGTGGACTACGCGTTCAAACGAATATTCGGCGTTGAGCGCACGCTGCCGGTGTTGACGGATTTCGTTCGGGCCGTGCTAAAAACGGGAAACCAATCGGTTGCCGATTTGGTTCTGCTCAACCCATTCAACGACAAGGACTTCGCCGACGACAAATTGTCAATATTTGATATCAAGGCTCGGGATCTAACGGGAAGGCTTTTGAACATTGAGATGCAGTTGTTCGGCTTCCATGTCCTGCTACAGCGGATATTATACTATTGGGCGGGGCTGCATGCTTCGCAGTTGAGGAAAGGCGATGAATACGAAAAATTGCGCCAAACGATTTCGGTGGCCATCGTGAACAGCACGATATTTCCGGAGGTGAGCGACCATCATCATCTTTTCCAGGTGCGCAGCGCAAAGCATCCCGCACTCGTGTTCTGCCCGGACCTGTCGATTTACGTGATCGAATTGCCGAAATTCAAACGGACGGTCGGCGAGTTGAGCGATCCACTCGATGTATGGTGCTACTTTTTGAAGCACGGCAAATATCTCGACAAGGATGCATTGCCCGATGTGCTGAATACGCCATTTGTTTTTCAAGCTTTGGAGGAATTGGAAATGTTATCGCGAAATGACATCGAACGCGAACGATACCAAGCCCGCTTGAAGTGGGAGCGCGATCAGACCTACTTCATCAAAGAAGCACGTGAACTGGCCCTGGCGCAGGGACTTTCGCAGGGACTTTCGCAGGGACTTTCGCAGGGACTCTCACAGGGACTCTCACAGGGTCTCTCACGGGGTCTCTCACAGGGTCTCTCGCAGGGCAAGTTGATTGCTCGAATTCAAATGTTGCAAGAAACCCTCGGCGTACTTATTTCGCCGGACGAGGCGCTGATTGGGTCTACTCCCGACGAGCTTCGTCTACGTATCGTGGCATTGGAACAGCAACGCCAGGCACATCGATAATCATTGCGTGGATACCCAGTCCGCCACATGGAATCCTTTAAGGCATATTCATCGGCAATGAGGGGAAAAAAGTGCCTCGGTTATTGGTCATCAAAGGTGCGGACGAAGGCAAGCAATACGACCTTGCGGAAACTGTCGTTTCCCTTGGGCGCGACGCAGGCAATACCATCCGCTTGCACGATACCGAGGTCTCTCGGCGACACGCCGAGGTGCGCCGTACCCCCGGTGGACATGAAATCCTCGACCTCAGCAGTGCCAACGGCACGTTTGTCAACGATCATCGGGTAAAGCGCTCGACGCTAAATGCCGGCGATCACATCATCATTGGCCAATCGGTGCTTCTTTACAGTACCGGACGCGACGAAGCCGCACCACCCTCACCTGAGTTGGTGCAGCAAGTCAGCCTCATTTCGAGAACCGACCTCGAACTCTCCTCTGCGATCATCAAGACGATCGGCGAGGGCGAAGGCAGCCGAATCCTGTTGCAGCCGGAGAAGAACTCGCCCTGGCTGCGCGGCGCGCTGGCCAACCTGACGATCATGTACGAAGCCAGCCAGGCGATCAGCCACATCCTCGACATCGATCAGCTGTTGAATCGCATCCTTGAACTGATTTTTCGCTCGATCAGCGCCGACCAAGGCTGCATTCTGCTTCGCAATCACGACACGGGCGTGCTGGAACCAAAGGCACTCCATTGGCGTCGCCCAGCGGATCGCCGCGAAAAAATTTCGTTGTCGCGCACGATCGTCGATCATGTGCTCAACGAGCGGGTCGGCGTCCTTGTGTCCGACGCTGCCAGTGATGAGCGTTTTCGCAGTGGGCAGAGCATCATCAAGCTCGGCATCCGCGAAGTGATTTGCGTCCCCATGAAAGGTCGGCACGAATCGATCGGCGTGCTCTATCTTGACACGCAGGTTTCGCAGCGGGAATCCACCAACCCGACCTTCACAACAAAATTTACCGAGGACCATCTGGCGTTGGCCATCGCAATCGCGCATCAGGCGGCGTTGGCAGTCGAGGAGACGCATTACCACCATGCGATGCTGCAAGCCGAGCGACTGGCCGCCATCGGGCAGACCATCGCCGCCCTTTCGCATCACATCAAGAACATCCTTCAGGGCCTGCGTTCCGGCAGCGACATCATCAAGATGGGCCTGCGCGACAAGAATGACGGGCTAATCCAGCAAGGATGGAAAGTTGCTGAGAAGAACCAGGCGAAGATATACGATCTCGTCATGGACATGCTGAGCTACTCCAAAGAGCGCATCCCAGCCGTGGAGCGAACCGACCTGAACGAGGTCGCGAAGGATGTGCATGAACTGGTGGCCCAGCGTGCGAAAGAGCGGAACATCCAGTTCGACCTGGTGCTCGCCGAGCCGATGCCGATCGTGCAAGCTGACACCGAAGGCATCCATCGCGCGTTGCTCAATATCGTGGGCAATGCAATCGACGCCGTCGAGGATCGCGAAGCGCCGGAGATCACGATCAGCACGCGCTTCGGCGAGGACGGTATGGCTCTGATCGTCGTGCGCGACAACGGTCCGGGCATCCCGCCGGCAAAACTCAATGACATCTTCAAGCCGTTCGTCAGTAGCAAAGGCTCGCGCGGCACGGGCCTCGGTCTACCGGTGAGCCGAAAGATTCTGCGTGAGCACGGCGGCGATATCACGGTGCAAAGCCAAATCGATGTCGGCAGTACGTTTACGTTAAAGCTACCGATTAAGAGCGAGCTGATTGCCGACCCCAACGAAACGATTACGGACCTGCTCGCCATGCCGCCGGAACCGGATTGACGGTCGCGATGTCACCTCACAGTTATTTCGCGCTTCACGTCTTGTGAGTTGGCGATACAATCGACCCTGCCGATGTTCACCGCTTGCAGCTTAGCGTTCGGATAATCCCACGTGAGCGCTAAGCCGCAAGCGGAATACAAGGAAGTTGCTATTCAACGATTTCTGAATCATTACCCGCCACCCGTTCGGAGTTTCGATCATGATCTCACGCCGATATCTCGCCAGCATGGTATTTCTCGTGATTGCCGGCCTCGCGCCGAGCGTTCACTCGCAACAAGGAGTCGCCGCCAAGATCACGAAGACCAAGGACACGCTCGACTTCCACATCGGCGATGCCCTGGTCACGAAGTATCACGTCAATGGCTACGCGAAGCCGATCTTTTGGCCTGTCAACGCCCCGGGCGCAGTGCCGTTGACGCGCAACTACCCGCCTCCCGAAGGCCAGGCAGCGGACCATCCGCACCAAAAATCGGCATGGTTCTGTCATGGCGATATCATCCCCGAGGGCGTCGAACTCAAGAACAAGATCAAGGGCGTCGCCGGCGTCGATTTCTGGTCCGAGGCAAAGGGTCATGGCCAAATGGTCTGCACCTTCGTCGGCGAGCCGGTCAATTCGCCGACGGGTTCGTCCATCGTCACCAAGAACGAATGGCGCATGGCCGACGGCACAAAGATCATGGACGAGACTCGCACGATCTCTCTCTACAGCATCGCCTCGGACAAGGCTCGGCTCATCGTCGTCAACTGCGACCTGCACGCCAGCGTCTGCAAGCTAACCTTCGGCGATACCAAGGAAGGCGCGTTCGGCATCCGCATTAACGACGTGATCAACGCAGCCAAGGCGAAGGGGAAAATTCAGAATGCTGAAGGCAAAATCGGCGAGAAGGAATGCTGGGGCCAAATCTCCGCCTGGTGCGATTACTCTGGCCCCATTGATGGCAAGCAGGTCGGCCTCGCCGTTTTGGCGGACCCGAAAAACGCGCAACCCACCTGTTGGCATGTCCGCGGTTACGGCCTGATGGCGGCGAATCCGTTTGGACGAGAGAAACACGCCAAGTTCCCCGCGATGAAGGGCAACAACAAGCTCGTCGAATTGCCGAAAGGCGAGCACCTAAACCTGCGCTACGGCATGGCCCTCCACACCGGCGACGCCGAAGCCGGTCAAGTGGCGGCGATCTATCAACGCTTCGTGCAACTGCGCGGCAAAGAGTGAGGCGATCGCCACACGAGCAGAAGCGTTAGCGACGGTTGCTACCAGTCCGTCGCTAACGCTTCCGGCTCGTATTGTTGGCGGCAAGTTGCTTCACTCACTTCTTAATCGTCGGCTCTCCCACAAGCCAACCTAACGACATCAGGAAACGATCCACACGTTCCAGCGTGTCGAAGAAATCAGGATTCGCCTTGCCCGCTCGCCAGTTGTGAAAATCGTGCGGGCGATTCGGATAGACAACCGCCTCGCAGCGGTTGCCCGCTTTCTTCATGGCGTCGGCGAACGCCAGCACGGCCTTAGGCGGGATGATGCCATCCTTCTCGCCGACGATAATGATGCTCGGCGGCAGCTTCGGCGCGACGTTGTAGAAAGGCGAAAATTCCTTGTAGCGCTCCTTGACGCGCGCATGGCCCCATTTCCCTGGGCCATTGTCGAAAGCCGGATCGTAAAGCACCATGGCGTTGGAGCGCGGCGAGATTTTCAGGTCATCGCCTGGCGCATCGAAGCCGTCCATCATACCGATGAACGCCGCCAAATGCCCGCCTGCCGACCCGCCGCCCGATGCGATACGGTTGGGATCGATGCCCAACATGGCTGCGTTTTTACGCACCCAGCGCATCGACGAACGAGCGTCCTCAATACAAATGATCGGCTGATCTTTGCCTTCCCGTTCGAGCAAGCGATATTCGACCTGGATCGCCACCATGCCTCGGCTCGCCAGATACTTGGCGTGTTCGTTGAACTGCATCGGCCTGCCGACAATCCAGCTGCCGTGGTGAAAGAACACGATGGCCGGTCGCCGGTCGTCTGCCTTCCAATCCTTGGGGTAAACGGCATAGAGCCGAAGGTCGCGCTCGCCGGCCTTGCGATACGCGAACTCCTTGCCGAACGGAGTTTGCGTTCGTCCGGAAGCGGTGACGCTCAACAGAAGCCCGATAATTAGAAACCAACGCATGGCAATCCTTCCGAATAATGGAGAAAGGGGCACATTCGTCCGCGCGTATTTCAGGCGTCGTATAATGCCACTCTCTATGCTATTCATCCTGAGGAGCGAGCCATGACGAAAATGTATCATATCGTGTTACTCAAATTCCCGATCGCAAAAGCACACCGCGCAGCTCAGCTATTTGCGGCGCTCGAAGAACTGAAATCACGGCTGCCGGGTTTTCTGTCCTTCACCGGTGGGCCTTATTCAAGCCCCGAGGGACTGCATCAGGGCTACACTCACGGCTTCGTGATGACGTTCACCGATGCGGCGGCGCGCGATCATTACCTATTTCACCCCGATCATGAAAAGGTGAAACAGGAATTCCTGCCCGATCTGGAAGGCGTCGTGGCGTTCGATTTTGAAGGAATTTAGAGACACTTCTCGCTGATGCCCAACATTAACTTCACCACAGAAACACAGAGGCACCGAGAAAAGCATCGGAAAAAGGCGAACCTGCTCCCTCTGAATGGATGACTGTAGTCAACAAAAACCAGTAGCGCCAAACTCCCGGGCGCACGACAGCATTTGTAGGAATTTAACCACGAAACACACCAAATACACGAAAAGGAAGGGAGGGAGGGCATTTAACCGTCACAAGGTGTTTTTCGTGTATTTCGTGGTCAATGCATTTGATATGCAAGTGTTGTCGTGCCCCCAACTCCCAGTGCTTCGCAGGCTCTCTGTGCCTCTGTGGTTAATGTTGGAGTGGAGATGGGCGAGAAGTGTCGGTTTAGAGAAGCTGATCGAGGTCATCCGGGGTCAACGGCGTATTCAACTCGCAACCGGCGATGAACTCGCCTTGCGGTTGCGCATCGCAATGCACGACATGAGCGGACAGCGTGAATCGCCGTTGATTGTCGCAGCTGCGAAGCATGACAGTAATATGCTGCCCGGGGTCAAGTTGGCGCGTCACTTGGATGCCAATACCGGTGAGGGATAGATCAAGAATCCATGCGATTTGGAAGTCGTGATCGTCGGTCGAGAACACCCTCCCGATCGTGGCGGGTGCGCAGCGATAGCGGATCGTCGCTCGGCAGTTGCCTCGGCGTTTCGTCTTATTCGTCCCATCAGGGGTCAATGCGTTGGGTATCACGATCATCTCCGAGCGTAACACTCGTTGCTTTAGCTTAGGTCAAGAAAATCAGCAGGTCAAATCGCGTCGCATGAATTGGATGCCGATTTATGCCTTGGGTAAACATCGTCGGCTGCTCGATCGGACTGATCGCACGAAAATGCCTCTTCAGCCTAGGAAACGGACTTTCCGTAGACATCGCGATCCGCTTTTGGCTCGTAAGCAAAGTTGGATGTCGATCGTCGCGCTCGTCCCTTTTGGCAGGAGCCGCATGATCGACATCCACACCGAATCAGTTTGACTTCGGTGTCGGGGCGGTTTCTATACCTTCGACGGGTGGGATTGTCGCTTTTCTGAGCCGCGACTGTCAGGGAGCGGCCGACAAGATGCCGTGCGCTCACTGTCGGCCGCTCCCTGACAGTCGCGGCTCGGAAAAGGTACCCTTTGATGGTCAAAATACGGCAGGCTGGAAAGCCTGCCCCACGGACAAAATTGGATTCTTCCTCGAGGGAGTATTTGAAAAGAAAGCGCGGGCACCCAGTCTGCGCGCTCGTCTAGCTACCTTGAATATAAGGAGGATCTGCGGAGACCGCGCTGAGTTAATCCTAACACAGGCCGAGGACCGTTCGCAAAGTCAGTTGTGAAAGATTTGGTTTAGCCGCGACGCGCCAGCGGAGCGCTGGATAAAGCTCGCGCTCCGCTGTCGCGTCGCGGCTAAACCAAGTTGGATGTTGCGCATGTCGCTCATGCCAAAAGGGATGAGCGAGATGAGCGACATCCAAATTAGGTTACTTCCGGTTCCGACGTAAATCGCCGATATTTGCGTAAAGCGAAAAACAATCCGAGGCAATAATCCGCATACACGCCTTGTCTTCCGCAGATTTGACCAGCCACTCCCCGCACGTCGATTAGTATTCCGTAATAAACAAAAACCGATTCCCGATGGGCTAGAAACGCGGTATTGCATGCTATGGTTTAGCAGGCAGGGAAGGCACGCAGCAATCACGCAGCTATCAAAGGCCTAATTCAGACTCATCTATGGAAGCCAAACAACCCAACGGAGCCTTGATCCCCAAAGGCGGCGGCGACAACATTCCGCTCACTCGCTCGCCGCTCACCCTCGGCCGACGGGATTCCTGCGATATCTGCTTGCAGTTCTCCAATATTTCGGGAAAACATTGCGAGTTAACTTTCAAGAGCGGCTTCTGGGTTCTGCGCGATCTCGGCAGCACGAATGGCGTGAAAGTCAACGGCGACCGCACCGAGAAGAAAGTCCTTCAAGATGGCGACATCGTAACGATCGGCAAACGAGTATTCACTATCCAATTTGAAGAGACAGGCAGACCGAGCGACCTCGAGGAGTTCGCAGACGAAGTCGCGGCCATATTCCAGCAGTCATTGCTCGAAAAGGCCGGCCTGGCGCATCCGCCACGTAATAGCGCCAGCCGCAAGTCCAAGCCCCACGAAAATCTCAAGTTCGATGAGGATGAGGACGACGACGATTGACCGCCGCCGCACTACCAAAATCGTTCGAGCATGACATATCCAATCGCCATGATCGCAACGTCGATCAAGCAATGGCTCAACCACGGCGCATACAGCGATTCGCTGCGGGCATAAATCCACGCCCACACGCCGCCGCCGACCGCTACGCCGAGCGAGAACGGCAATGCCAGTGTCAGGATATCATTCGGAAAGTAGACGCTCACGATCACGACGTGGTGCGCCATGAAACCCAGACTTGACAGCACGATTGCCGACCACATCGGTACATGGCGTCTCAACCATCCGAACACGAACCAGCGCCAATAATACTCCTCCCCAAGCGAATGCACGCAGCAAATGAATACGCCCATGCCGACGTACGCTGCCGGCGTCGTTTGCTTGAATTGGGTCAGGCGATGCCAAATCATCTCTGGCGCCGTCACCGCGAAGGCAGGCATGTCGCGTAGTACGAACTGGTATAGGCACACCATCGCGACAGCAACGATCGTCGCAAACCCGATCGCCATCGGTATGCCACGCCAAGTCGGTGACGCAAGGCGGATGGCCTGGCGCTCAATCCAAAATACGAATAAGGCGGGAAAGAGAAACTGCACTACCTTGCCCGAAACATACGCAATCCTCACCGCTGGGTTTTCGTCGCCGGCAGGCTCATCCAGAATGACGAAGTAGATCATCGCCATGGCCAGCGGGAATAACGATGCAATGGCGATGGCAGTGAGGTCACGGGTGCGATGTGGTGTCGGGGTCATTGGACCGGTCCAAACTAGAGGATTTCGTTGTTTACGTTTAGCGTTCGCATGGTGCCATGCGAACGCTAAACGTAAACATGAGGACGCTAAACACATGCAACGATTCGCCGAACCAGCACGCGCAGCTTCTTCTCGGCGGCGTTGGCCGTGGCAATGATGTCCGGCAAATGGGCAGGTGCGAGCGCGTCGGGCAGGCACATGTCGGTGATGATCGAGAGGCCCAGTATCCGCATGCTCGAATGCACGCCGACGATCACCTCCGGAACCGTCGACATGCCGACGACATCCGCGCCGATCGCCCGCAGAAAGCGATACTCCGCGCGTGTTTCCAGGTTCGGCCCGGCAACCGCGACGAACACGCCCTTCTGCACGACGATCTTCTCCTCCAACGCGATCTGCTGGGTTTTGCGAATCAATTCATGGTCGTAGGGATAGCACATGTCGGGAAAACGCACGCCGAGGCGGTCGTCGTTCTTGCCGATCAGCGGATTGTCGCCCAGGAGGTTGATGTGATCCTCGATAAGCATGATGTCGCCCTTGTTCCACTGCGGGTTCATGCCGCCGCAGGCGTTGGAAACGATGAGCACGTCGCAGCCCATCGCTTTCATGACGCGCACGGGGAAGGTGATTTGTTGCAGGGTATAGCCTTCGTAGAAATGGAATCGGCCCTCCATCGCCATCACCGGTATGCCGCCGAGCGTGCCGCACGCCAAACGTCCGGCATGGGATTCGACGGTGGAGACGGGGAAGTGCGGGATGTCCTGATACGGAATCTTGACGGCGTCCCGAATCTCTTCCGCGAGGCCGCCAAGCCCCGTGCCAAGGATGATGCCAACCTTGGGTGAACCTGCCCAGCGTGATTGAATGAGTTTCTTGGCGTCTTGGATTTGGTCGAAGAGTTGCATCATCACCCACCTGTTGAGAGTTTCAAAAACGCAAGCCCCACCATGAGCGAAGTGATTGGTGGGGTTCTTTGGTTCTCCCCACAATATACAATTACCTCACACCAACAGACAGGGAGCAAAACCATGGCGATAGCCGTCTTTTGTCCGAAATGCGAAACGCGCATCGAGATCACGAAGGACTTGGCGGATCAACCGGTGCATTGTGGCCGATGTGGGAGTACGTTTGTGCCGGGTGCTGCCGATGCATTGGACGTTGGCATTCAGGCAAAGCCCACGCCGGCCTCGCCAGCGAACAAACTAGCGTCGATCCTGTCGCCTGAGCCATCGCAGCCGCGTGCGACGGCACGATCACCGTTCCCGGCGGTGCCGTTGTTGGTTTGCGTGGTCGGCATGTTGTTCTTTCTGCTAGTTGGATCGGGCGGTTTCAACGTATGGCTTTTGATGAATCCGAACGATCCCTGGCGTCGGCAGGTCAACGTGGAACAGGCGAACCAGCGTGCCGCCGCCGCGGAAGCGCGAGCCCAAGCCGAGGCCGCCGCCGCTCGTGCTGCCGAGGCGGAGACGCTGCGCGTGCGCAAGCAGATGCAGGACCAGGTCGATGACCTGAAACAAGCGATCAATGCCGCCAAGTAGGACCTCGAGACGATCGGCGAAAAGCGAAAGTGCATCTGGACGGCCCGCCACGTGTACTGGCACGAAAGCCAAGGCTGGCTCTTCACCAAGGACGGCAAGACGATGAAACTAAACCAAGGCAAGAACGTGCTCGATTTCGAGATCAGCGATCTCTGATGAAGGGCGATTCACCCCCACCAATCGCTGCGCTCATGGTGGGGCTTGCCGCCTGTTACCTGATCTCTGACTCCTGACCCCTGGAACTTATGGCAACAAACCTCACCCCCCAGTACATGGAAGCCGAAGAAGAGTACAAGAAGGCCCAAGCGCCCGACGAGAAATTGGCGTGCCTGAAGAAGATGTTTCAGCTCGTGCCGAAACACAAGGCAAGCGAGAAGCTGCAGGCCGATCTCAAGACGAAGATGGCCGACCTTCGCGACGAAATCGAGCATGAGAAGAAGCATCCGAAGAAGGTCGGCATCAGCTACAAGTTTCCAAAGCAAGGCGCGGGGCAGTACGTCATCGTCGGGGCGCCGAACGCGGGCAAGAGCCGACTGCTCACCCGCTTCACCCGTGCCGCGCCCGAAGTGGCGGCGTATCCGTTCACGACGCGCGAGCCGCACGTCGGCATGATGGATTGGCAGGACGTTAAAATACAACTCATCGACCTGCCGCCGATCACTGCGGATTTCATGGAAGCGTATGTCTCCACCATCATCCGCGCCGCCGACGCTGCGATTCTGATGCTCGACCTCGGCGACGACGATGCGCCATTTACCGCCGAGACGGTGCTCGAACGCTTGGCCGCCGTCAAGACGATGCTCGTTGGCGAGAAGCCGGCCCAAATCGACGACTACTCCATCGAGTACATCCGCACCATGCTCGTCGCCAACAAGATCGACCTGCCCGGTGCCCAGGATCGGCTCGACATCATTCGCGAGATGTTCGGAGCCAAGTTCCCGATTCACGTCATCTCTGCGGAACACGGTGCCGGCATGGGGGAAATGAGCGAGGCCATCTACAAGTTCCTGAACGTTATCCGTGTCTACACGAAGCAGCCAGGCAAGCCGGCGGACATGACGTCGCCATTCACGTGCCCCATCGGCAGCACGCTGGTCGAGATGGCCGGCCTGGTGCATCGCGATTTTACGGAGCAACTCAAAAACGCTCGCATCTGGGGCAGCGGCGTTCACGACGGCCAATCCGTCGGCCGCGAACACGTGCTGCACGACAAGGACGTGGTGGAGTTGCATGGGTGAACTGGTTCGTCAGCTCTCGTCCGTATCGATCAACGCGTAGACCTTGGCGAGCACCTCTTCGAGGACTTCGTCGTCGAGAACGCATTTTTTCTGAACGTTGCGTTTTGCCCAATCCAGGCTTTTGACCTGATCGGACAATATCACGCCAGCTACGAGTTGGCCGGGTGGAATTTCCACCTCGAAGATGTAATTTGTCTTTTGGCTAGAAATGGGACAAAATATCGCCAATCCGACCTTCGCATTATAGATGCTCGGCGACAAAACAACCGCTGGCCTTCGCCCCGCCTGCTCTCGGCCTTGCTGCGGGTCGAAGTCGATCATGACTACATCACCACGCTCTCGGGGACGTAGGAGGCTACCATTCTTCAACTCCCACGGATGGTCCCGTTTCCACCTCAGCGTGCAGCGTTTCCGGAGTCACCTTGTCAAGCATATCCTTCAACGAATACCGTTTGCGTACTGCCTTTGCCTTGATGACGCGAACTTCATCATCGCTTATGCGTTTGAGGATCAATAGTTGGTCGGCAAAATCCTGAAAGAGGCTGACTCGCCCCTTATTATCGGATCGCCTTGTCTTGGTATCCATAACGTCCTTCATTTCTACAGGTGAAACGAACAGCCCATCGGTAGTTTAATTTTCCCACGATCCCATCGAATGTCAAGAAGGATTTTCCCACCTCATGGCCGAGTTGGGAGGCATGCCAATATTTGTAGCCCTCTTGCCGTACGAGAGGACTACAAATCGGATGGATGCCAGCTGCCACGCCGCCACATCGACCGCGCCATATAATCCGTCCTATGCAGCCAAATCGCGCGGCTTCGTCCGCGTGAACGGGGGAACCAACGAAGCATCAAACTTCACGGGGCGCGGATCCGAATTCGGATCAGAGCACTTTCAAGCTCTAGCCCGTCAGCTAACCTCGTCGGCGGCGTGGCACGTGGTGTGCTCGCCATTGAAAGGGCATCGGCCCCTTCGTACCATTCTTCATCCTCTACGGATTCTATGACATCATCGAATACGCCCTCCGGTGCCGGCCATACGATGCGGAAGGCCGCACGTATTATCGTCGTCAGTAGCGTCATGTTTACGTTTATCTCTTACTGGCGCACCGCCGCGGTCGTGTTGTGCGACCTCGGCAGCACGGCGTTCTACATCGGCGGAATCGTCGAACAGGCAGTCGGGCCGGCGGCGCCGTGGTTCATCCTCGCCGTCATGATCTTCAGTTATGCCGTGCGTTCGGTGTATATCGAAAGCTGTTCGTTGTTCATTCGCGGCGGCGTCTATCGCGTCGTCAAAGAGGCGCTCGGCCGATTCGCCGCCAAGATCGCCGTCTCCGCGCTCATCTTCGATTACCTGCTCACCGGCCCGATCAGCGGCGTCTCGGCTGGCCATTACCTGATGGGCTTGCTGCTCGACAGTTTACGCATCATCAACTCGGATTGGGTGATCGCGGATCACGCTCAGCGCGACATCGTCAAGTGTGGCGGCGCTGTCGCAATCGCCATGTTTATCACTCTCTATTTCTATCGCCTCAATGTTCGCGGCATTCATGAATCGAGTGACCGCGCTCTCAAGATCATGATCGCCACCACCGTCATGGTTGCCGTCATGCTCGTCTGGTGCGGGCTCACCCTGGCAGTGAACGGGATCGCAAAGAATGACGTGACGAAGCAAACCAATTCCATGCCGTTCCTTCCCGACTTGTCGGTCAAGCCGAAAATCGACGCCCATGGAAAAGAGAAGATCAACACCGACACGAAGAAGCCGGAGATGCATCCAAGCCCGATCGGTTTTCTCCAGGACACCGCTGTCGGGCAACAACTTCAACCGGCGGACAAGAAGATCGACTGGCTTGGCCTGATCGGCATGATGGGAATAATGATTGCCTTCGGGCATTCGATCTTGGCAATGAGCGGCGAGGAAACGCTGGCGCAAGTCTATCGGGAAGTCGAAGCACCGAAGCTACCAAATTTCCGCAAGGCAGCGTTTATCGTCTTCATCTACAGCCTCGTCTTTACCGCAGGCATCAGTTTTCTCGCCGTGATGCTCATCCCCGAGAATCAGCGTGTCTCCGACTACTCCGAGAATCTGATCAGCGGACTTGCCATGAACATGGTCGGCCCGGAATGGCTCAGGTTGTGCCTCAACGCCTTCGTCGTCATCATCGGCTGTCTGATTCTCGCCGGCGCCGCCAACACAGCGATCATCGGCTCCAACGGCGTCCTCAATCGCGTCGCTGAGGATGGCGTCATGCCCGAATGGTTCCTCAAGCCGCACTCCAAGTTCGGCACGACTTATCGCCTGCTTACGTTAATCGTCCTGCTGCAGTTAGTGATTATCGCGCTCAGCAAAGGCGACGTACTGATTCTCGGCGAGGCGTATGCTTTCGGCGTCGTGTGGAGCTTCGTATTCCAGGGTTTGGCGATGGTCGTGCTGCGTTTCAAAGACACCAGGCCGCGCGAGTACAAAGTCCCATTCAATATCAAGATCGGCGGCGTCGAGATACCGTTCGGGTTGTTGTTGATCCTGTTCGTGCTGCTCAGTGCGGCCCTCCTTAACCTTTTCACCAAACCGCTGGCGACGATATTCGGAGCGGCGTTCACAGGGATATTCTTCGTATTGTTCTATGTCTCGGAATGGGTCCACGAGCGCCGCTTGAAGGGCGTGCATCACAAACATTTGGAGCAATTCAATCAGGAAGTGGAAGACCAGATTACGGCAGAGGAACTGGGCATCGAAATGCCGTTCCGCCGGCTGGTGGCCATTCGGTCGACGCAGAATCTGTTCATGCTCGAGAAGACGCTGGCCGACACCGACGCCGATACGACGGACATCATCGTCATGACTGCCAAGCCGGTGCCCGAAGGCGATCCGATGGGGCCGACGGGGCACCTCGACAGCTACGACCAGGAGCTGATGACCGCCGTCGTGCAACGCGCGGAGTCGGCGGGCAAGCAAGTGCATCCGCTCATCATACCTACGAATAATCCCGTATACGCCCTTTTACGTACCGCGCGCGATTTGAAGGTCCACGAATTGGTAATTGGCGCGTCGAACAAATTCACCGCCGATGAACAGATCGATCAAGTCGCTCTGTTGTGGATGAGTTTGCACAAGGGCGATACTATGCCGCTCACGATTCGCATCCTCAGCAAGGATCGCGATCTGCATTTCGACCTCGGCGGCGGTAACCGCATCCCGCGCCAGGGCGAGATTAAGGCTCGCTCCATCGCCGAACTGCGCCACGCGGGAGTCGGCGCAGACCGCGTGATTCTCGTCCAGGCGGACACCAAGAACGGGCTTGACCTGTTTCAGTCGATCCTCACCGCGCTGGATCCGTTGGTCGAACTCAAAATCCTCGTTCTGCCGGCGGCAGAGGAGGAAGAATCCGCCGGCGTCCAGCAAGTGATCGAGGACCAGGCTCGGCAAGTGAACCGTAAGCTGACCATCGAGCCGTTATCGGGATCGCTCGGCGAGGTGATCGTGCAACACACGCGCAAGAGCGACGCGGACATCCTCATATTGCCGATCTCCGACGAGATCGACCGCGCCAAACCGCTCGCCTTACCGAGTTGGGCGTCACACATCCTGCAAAACGCCCGCTGCCGTGTGATGCTAGTGGCGAATCCGATGCTGCCGAAAGAGCTGGCGGAGTAGGCGAAAAGACTTAATCCCAGAGATTAGGTACTTCAAACCTCTGGGATTGCGAGATCGGATCCCAACGGTCCGGGGTACCTCACCATTGGGCTTGGCGTCTATTACTTGCCCAAGAAACCATCTTGACAAATTGCGTAAAACAGGCATCATCGCCGCTCCGGAATGGAGGCCGATGATGTCCAATGTTCACGCACGTACCGATCCCCCGCATCACCCGGCGGATGAATCGCTGGAACCACGCGAGTTGCTTGCTGACATCATCGTTTACAGTTCCGTCACGAATGTGCTCACCATCGATGGCACGACGACTAATGACGCCACGGTCAAGTCCACGGTCGCCGGCACAACCGTTGCCACGTTGACGCATCCTGATGGCAAGGCGACAACGCAGACGTTTACCATCACCGGCGTCGTGGATAGCGTCGTGTTTCAGGGCTATGCAGGCAACGATTTCTTCGACAACCGCACACCCATTCCGGCACAGGCCGAGGGCGGTGCCGGCGATGACCTCGTTTACGGCGGGTCCGCAGCCGACCTCGTCTGGGGCAGTCTGGGCGACAATTATTTGGACGCGCGAGCCGGGCACGATCAGCTCTTCGGCGGCGCGGGACTCGACACGCTCAACGGCGGCATCGGCAATGCGGGCCGCGATATCCACTCAGGCGGCGCAGGAAACGACCGTTTCCTCATCACCGACATCATCTACGACTCAACGCCTGCCGACGTGCGCATCAACTCCATCGACTTTGCCAAGAACGAACCGATTTTCGACCACGTCATCGTCGCCACCCATTCAAGTTGGACGGATGAAGACGTCCATACCGTCGATCAGGCGTTGGCGAAAGTCGAACAGCGCACGGGCAACAACGCAATACTCAAAATGCCCGATGGATCCGCACTCACGTTCCGCCGGCAGGGGTATGATCAGGATCGCAGCAGCTTGCTCCTGGGCTGGAACTCGCTGCAAGCCAGCAGCACGTTGCTCGACTACGCGTTCGAGGATCCGCGATGGCTGCATCGCACCATCTATCACGACATCGACCACAACTGGGAAAATGCGAACGCCAACAAGCTCGCGGACACGTTCACGAACCTCAGTGGTTGGACGTATGCCAAAACATCGCCCGGCGCAGGCTTCACGCAAGCGCGGGAGACAGACGCGAATTGGTGGTATACAGGCAGCTCGACCTTTTCGCGCGACTATGGCCGATCGGATCCGTGGGAGGATTGGGCCGTGAGCGTCGAGACCTTTCTTTTCGCAAGTCCACACCGGTGAGATGAACGCCGGCGCGCATAATGCGCCGGCCAAGGCTAACGTGGCGAATCAGTTCTTGCCGAGCAAGGCGTGAGCGTTTCCGGTATTCCGCTTGCGGCTTAGCGCTCGCGCGGGATTGCTCGAGCGCTAAGCCGCAAGCGGAATACACGAAATCGAAAATCACCCCGCCATCGCCAGGGCCGGTTTGGTACCGAAGGCGGTCGCAGGCACAGCGGCATCAAGCAAGGCGCGGAAGACCTGGATGTCAAGCCCCGACGCCGAGGTCGACGCGGGCTGCCATTGCACGCCGAGGGCAAACCAATTATCTTTCTTGTACTCGATAGCTTCGATGACATTGTCCAGCGCAACCGCCGTCGCCACGAAATCGCGTGCCAAACGCTGAATACCGGCACGATGCTCGCTGTTGACGACGACTTCGCCTTCGCCCATCAGCTTGGCCATCAGCGTATCCGGCAAGATGTTGATAGCGTGCCGAACGCCGTACTCTGGCGGATGACGATGCTGAAGCGCTTCGGGCATCTCGCGTGACAGGTCGGCATAGTTCAAACCGCCGAAGGCCGCGTTCATCGCCAGCATGCCGCTGTCGATGGCGAGAAGCGGGAAGCGGTTCTCACGACACCACATGCAAAGCGATTCGACATCGCCCATTTTTCCAGGCGTACCCTGATCGAAGCCGCAAGCGACGACGCCAACTGTGCCCTCGAGGATTTCACCCCAGGACCGATCGCCGCGCGCGGGCTTGAGAAACACCGGCTTGGCGCCTGCCGCTGCGAGTGTGCCATGATAGCCGGTTGTCCATAGGCCAACGCCTCGACCTTTGAGGTGGACCTCGGAACCGTAGATGGCAATGGGAGTGGGGTTGTTGGAAACGAACATCGTAAGGACTCCTTTCCTTGGAGATAAATCGTGTTGCCTGCCTTGGCTTTTCCTGCGATGGAAAAGGTGTTGAGAGTATACGGAAAATGCCAGCTGCAAATCCAGTGGAAAATGGAAATTTATTTACGATGCCATGCTCAGACGTTCACTTCGGAGCGGATGGTATGGTAGCGGCTTAGGATCACGCGGGATGTCCCAAGCGCTAAGCCGCAAGCGAAATACGGTAAATAGCCTACTTGCCTCGCTCGGCTAGGATCTTCGCCTTGGTCGTGTTCCAGGTTGGCAGTGGCGTCCCCTCGTAGACGCGTAGGTTCTTGAACGACATCGATTCGCCGGCGACGGTGAAGCCGATGTTCGCCTTGGGCATGGCGATGCCGTCGTGCGAGCCGAGCGCGACGTGTTTGCCGTCGAGCTTTGCGATGATGTCCTTGCCGTTGAGTTCGACGACGATTGTGTGCCATTCGTTTGACGAGATCGATGTGGTGACGGTATCGAGAACAACGGCTTTTTCGTTTTTCTTTTTGTCAGCATCCTTCTGCACACTAAGCCCGGTCGAGGTAATTTTGACGCGCGAGATATGCCCCTTGGCCGCGTTGATGCTCAACGACGTGACCTTCGCGCCGTCGATTTTGAACGAATATTGAATAACCGCGCTATCGAACTTGACGGGCAAACGCTTGACCGCGCCGTGCATGTCCGCCGCCAATTCGGCCCCGCGAAGGACGCCATCGGCGATGAGCCATTTGCCCTTGCCTTCAATCCAACCCTTGGCGAGCGGTTGCGTGAAATCCTCGCTATGCAGCAACTTGCCCGGTTGTAGCATCAGCGTCGCAGGCGTTTCTTTCAGCGTACCGGCAAACGATGGGACGGCGAGCGTAAGGACGAAAACAGGAAGCGACAGTGCGATGCGCATGCGACGACTCCTAAACATTTGCGAGTTGTATCCTGTTACCGTAGCAATCATGCGGAACGTTATGGCTACGGCAAGCAATTACCACGACGGGCGGACGCCCTACGTCAAGCCACGATAGATAAAATCACGTATTAAGCAATGTCAGTGAAAATATATAATCGATTGCAGAGGCACCGATCTCCGGACGTGGATGGGATTCATGATTTTAATGCTGACGCTGCTGTTTGTGTTCACGGTCGGAGCGTGCGTTGGCAGCTTTCTGAACGTCGCGATCGTTCGAATGCCATTGGAGAAAAGCTTGCTCTGGCCCAATTCAAGCTGCGGAAACTGCCTGCAGGCGATAAGCTGGTTCGACAACATTCCGCTGATCAGCTATCTCTGGTTGCGCGGGCGTTGCCGAACCTGTGGCGAGTCGTATTCGATCGGCTACTTTTTCGTCGAACTGGCGACGGCGCTGGGCTTCGTGGGGCTATTTTGGCTCGAAGTGATCGCCGACGTTCACCATTGGCCTTGCCCCGATCCGATGGCAGTGAGTATGTCTGTATTCCCCTGGCGGAGTTGGATCGGGTTCGGCTGGCATGCGTTGCTGTTTTCGTTCTTGATGGTCGCATCCGTGTGCGATCTGCGGACACGCGAAATTCCGCTGTCGCTGACGTTGACGGGCACGTTGATCGGGTTGATCGGCTCGACGTTGCTGCCCTGGCCTTGGCCTCACGAATCGGCAACAGCGGGACCGCCGATTCTCATGGCGGGCGACATGGCCTCGTGGCAGACGCCCGACAACAAGTTACTGCATGGCGTCTACTGCTGGCCGTTCTGGGGCCCGTTACCAGCCTGGGCGGACGGCGGCGGGAACTGGCAGACCGGCCTGGCGACAGGTGTTTGCGGCGCCCTCATCGGCACGTTTCTCGTTCGCGCAATCGGCTTTCTTTTCGGCAAGGGCCTCGGCAAAGAAGCGCTCGGCCTGGGCGACGCCGACCTCATGATGATGGCAGGCAGCTTTCTCGGCTGGCAGATCATCATCGTGGCGTTCTTCCTCAGTGTGTTTCCAGCCCTGTTGTTCGGCATCGTGTTGTTGATCGTCAAACGCGACAAT
This sequence comes from Singulisphaera sp. GP187, assembly GCA_945861245.1. Lineage (GTDB taxonomy): Bacteria > Planctomycetota > Planctomycetia > Gemmatales > Gemmataceae > SIAQ01. The sequence continues at coordinate 41,525 of CAMAUE010000009.1, read as the reverse complement.
TCACTGCCCTTCGGCCCCTCGCTTTCGCTCAGCGTCTTGGCGACCTGCCTCGCATGGCACGCGATCGGCGAGCACATTCGCCCGGCCTTTTTCTGGCTGGAGTTGATGGTCGCCACTTCGCTCGTCATCGGCGGAATGATGTTCGTTATTAGCTTTGCTCTAAGGTTGATTCGTGGCGGCGGCGCCGGAATTCAATGATGGCCCGTATTGTATTCCGCTTGCGGCTTAGCGCTCGGAACAGCCGACATGAGCGCTAAGCCGCAAGCGGAATACACAAACATGGTAGGGCGGGATTTTTTTGTGAAACCGATCATTATCATCGACTACGGCATGGCGAATCTGCGAAGCGTGCAGAAGGCATTCGAGAAGGTCGGTACGGCCGCCGAAATCTCCGCAGACCCGCAACGTGTGGCCGAGGCGGACCGCGTCGTGTTACCCGGCGTCGGCGCGTTTCGCGATGCGATTGCGATGTTGCGCAAATCGGGATTTGTCGAGCCGATCAAAGCGCACATTCAATCGAACAAGCCGTTTCTGGGTATCTGCCTCGGCCTGCAACTCTTGTTCACACGCAGCTACGAGGAAGGCGTCTGGGAAGGATTGAACATCTTCCCAGGCGAGATCGTGCGGTTCGACGCGCAGCCCGGCCTGAAGATACCGCATATGGGCTGGAACCAACTTCGCATTCGCCAGCCAGCGCCGATCTTTCGCGACCTGCCGAGCGAGCCTACGGTTTATTTCGTGCATGGGTATTATGTGAAGCCGACGGATCCGACGATCATCGCGGCGGAGACCGATTATCCGACGCCATTCACTTCAGCGATCTGGCGCGACAACGTGATGGCGACGCAGTTTCATCCGGAAAAGAGTCAGGCCGTGGGCCTGGCGATGTTGCGGAACTTTAGCGCGATGTAGGTGCGGATCGGCGCCAGGCGATCGCGTGGCGTGATGTGAGCGCTAAGCCGCAAGCGGAATTCAATACAAGGCGATCATTCATGCAAATCTATCCTGCAATCGACATTCGCGGCGGCCAATGCGTTCGGCTCAGGCAGGGCGACTATGCGCAGGAAACCGTCTTTGGGGCCGACCCGGCGGCGATGGCGAAACGCTGGGTCGATGAAGGCGCGACCTATCTCCACCTCGTTGACCTCGACGGCGCGAAGGAGGGCCGCCCCGTCAACGGCGCCACCGTTCGCGCCATCATCAAAGCCGCAGGTGTGCCATGCCAACTCGGCGGCGGATTGCGATCCGAGGCCGACCTCCGCGAAGCGCTTTCCTGGGGCGTGACGCGCGCCATCGTGGGCACCAAAGCATTGCAATCGCCGAGCTGGCTCTCACAGATGACAGAGCTTTTTCCAGGCCGAATCGTGCTCGGCATCGACGCCAAGAACGGACGCGTCGCTACACAAGGTTGGCTGGACGTGTCGGAGATTTCGGCGATCGACCTGGCACGCCAATGTGCGAAGCCACCGTTGTCGGCGATCATCTATACCGACATCAGCCGGGATGGGATGATGCAGGGCGCCAACGTCGCCGGCATGCAGGAAATGACCCAGGCGTCAACGCTTCCCGTGATCGCTTCGGGCGGAGTGACGACGCTCGACGATGTCGTCCAACTGCGCGATGCAGGCCTGGCCGGCGCCATTATCGGCCGCGCGATTTATGAAGGGAGCTTGTCGCTACGTGAAGTTTTTATGCAACTTTCAAAAAAATAGAGTGTTTTTCTGCGCGACTTCGGTCATAATCACTTCAGGTAACACAACAGTGCGAGCGCGGGCCGACCGGTCGTAGCGTTTCAACTTAGCACGAATTGTTCACCGCGGAGCACGCGGAGAGCGCAGAGAAAGGAACTGATGGGACAACGAAAGACATTTCGCCTGACAGGGCATTTTCTTCGGACCCAATTTGATGCCGACTGAATTCAAGCTCTGTTTTATTATCGTGTCTTCTCCGCGTTCTCCGCCCTCTCTGCGGTGAATAGTCTTTGCTAGGAGCCGATGCACCGACCGATGGCTTGCCGCTCGCCGGACTCTTCCGGAGGATTTATGGCAAACTATTCTGTGGATGACATTCGCACCGTTGCATTGGTCGGCCACGAAGTCGCTGGTAAGACTTCGCTGGCCGACGCGATCCTTTTCAAAGCAAAGGCCAACGACCGCCGCGGCTGTGTCGATGACCTTACCAGCATCTCCGATTTCGACGACGAAGAAAAAAAACACAAGTATTCCATCGATTCCTCGGTCCTGCATTTCGACAATCTAGGCAAACGCGTCTATTTAATCGACACCCCCGGCAAGCCCGAGTTTCTCGGCCAAGCGCTTGGCGGACTTAACGCCGTCGATTCCGCCGTCATCGTCGTGTCCGCGACGGGCGGCGTCCAAGTTAATACCCGTCGCATGTTCACTGAAGCGGGCAAACGTGATCTCGCTCGCATCATCGTTATCAACAAACTCGACGGCGAGAACGCCCATTTCGACGATCTCCTCAAAGTTCTCCGCGACACCTTTGGCAAAGCGTGCGTGCTTCTCAACGCGCCGATCGGCATCGGCCCCAGCTTCACCGGCATCGTCAACTTGATCACTCCGCCTGCCACCCTGCCCGCGGGTTGCACCATCAATCTCGCTACCGAACGATCGCTGCTGCTTGATAGCATCGTCGAAGTTGACGAAGCATTGATGGAAAAGTATCTCAGCGAAGGCGATCTCAGCACCGACGAACTACTCAGCGCTCTGCCCAAGGCCATCGCATCGGGCTCGGTCATCCCGATTCTCTGCACGGCAGCCAAGAAGGACAAGGACATCGGCGTCGCTGAACTGTTGGATGTCATCGTCAAGTACACGCCGTCGCCAAAAACAGCGACCAAACGCAAAGGCATCAAGAGCGGCGAGGAAGTCGTCATCGAGCCGAACGAATCGGGTGAGTTCGTCGGCCAGGTGTTCAAGACGATTTCCGACAAATTCGTCGGCGCGCTCAGCTACTTCCGCGTGCTCTCCGGCAAGTTGACGCCGGACCACGCGCTGGTCAGCCTCCGCACCGGCCGCGGCGGGCGCACGAGCGGCGTTTTGCTGCCGCAGGGAAAGACGACAAAGCCCGTGCCCGACGCCAAGCCTGGCGACATCATCGCCGTGGCCAAGGTCGAAGATTTGCACCTCGGCGATACCGTCGCTTATTCCACGACCGCGCCGAAGCTTCCCGCCCCCCGTTTTCCGACGCCGATGTACGGCCTGGCCGTCGAACCGAAATCACGAGGGGACGAACAAAAGATTTCCGGCAGCTTGCAAAAAATCGCCGACGAAGACCCAACCTTCAAAATCACCCGCGATGCCCAGACGAAGGAAATGGTCATCACCGGCATGAGCCAGCTTCATCTCGATATCGTTCGCGCACGTTTGCGGTCACGCTATGACCTTGAAATTATCACGCACGAACCGAAGATACCGTACCGCGAAACGATCACGGGCACGTCGGACGCCGAATATCAGCACAAAAAGCAAAGCGGCGGACGTGGGCAATTCGGCAAAGTCCATTTGCGTGTCTATCCGCTCAAAGACCTGCACATCAAATCCGAACACGAACTGCTCGAAAAATTCGCCAACAAGGGGAAGTTCGAGAAGATGCGCTGCGCTCATTACGATCCAGTTCACAACTTCGCGTTCATCGACCACATCGTCGGCGGGTCGATTCCGAACCAGTTCATTCCCGCCATCGAAAAAGGCTGCAAGGAAGTGCTTGACCAAGGCGCCCTCGCCGGCTTCCGCATGCAGGATGTCGCCGTCGAGGTTCACTTCGGAAAGTCGCACGACGTTGACAGCTCGGAAGCGGCGTTCAAAACCGCAGCCCGTATGTGCTTCAAGAAGGCATTCCGCGAGGCCCATGCCGTCCTGCTCGAACCGATCGTGCACATGGATGTGACCGTACCTTCGAAATACACGGGAGCGATCCTGAGCGATCTCAACACCAAGCGAGCACGCGTCGAAGATCAGGACAGCTTGCCCGGCGATCTTGCGGTCATCAAGGCGATCGCTCCGCTTGCGGAGGTAACACGCTACGCCGCCCAACTTGGCAGCATCACACAAGGGCAAGGCTCATACACAATGGAATTCAGCCACTACGACATCGTGCCAGGCAACGTTCAGCTACAGATTGTGAGCAAGGCGAAAATGACGGACGAGGAGGAGGAGTAGCTTTAGGAAATAAAAGATGAGCGCCGAGAGTTAATATCTCGGCTCTCAGAGCCAACGCACCCCGAAATTCAGCTTTTTTCGTTTAGCACCCGTGCAATGCAAGGAGCCAAGCGGGCGCTAAACGGGGAATAGGCATATTGAGGGGCGCTACAACTCTCAGCCGCCTCGACCGAACGCACCGGGTTGGAACGGGGCTACACCGAACGGGGCGTTGAAGACGCCGGGCTGGTTGAACGGTTGTTGAAACGGATTCTGCTGGAACGGGTTCGCGAATGGGTTCTGCTGCTGAAACGGATTCGCAAACGGATTCTGCTGCATCGGCGTTGCAAATGGATTTTGCTGAAACTGGTTTTGTTGGAACGGATTCATGAACGGGTTCTGCTGAAACTGGTTTTGTTGGAACGGGTTCATGAACGGGTTCTGCTGAAACTGATTCTGTTGGAACGGGTTCTGCTGAAACTGATTCTGTTGGAACGGGTTCATGAACGGGTTCTGTTGCTGAAGGGGGTTCGCCCCGCCTGAGATCGAATTCAGGATGGCACGGTTTTGGAAGAATTCCTGAAAACTTGCTTGATTCTTGCCTTGGATTTCTTGTTGCTTCTGAAGTATTCGGTAGCTATTTGTAGGCGGTTTCAGAGCCGGATTCGAGTTCGGATCGATCGGATTGTTGGGATTGGGCTGCTGTATCGGTTGCTGCACCGGAGCGTTATTGCCTTTGGTCGTGTTTTTTTTGGGCGGCTGCAATTGGCCGTGGGCCGGCAGCGCCATAATCGCGCCAATGACAGCCGCGGTGAAAACCGAAACAATCGATGTGAATTTGAACATTGCAGTACCTCCAAACAAGACGAGCAGGGATTTTCTACATCATCATGAGTTTTGACGCGGTTCGCAATCGAACTTGCGCGAAAACCGAAGCTTTTTTCAAAATACCTTCGGCACTTCAGATTTCTTCCCTTCCTTCACCCTTCATTGTACCACCGTTCCGCCTTTTTCGATGAAAATTACGCGCCACGTGGCCGAGTACACGACGATTAGCCGCAGCAGCTGGCGACAGACGGATTACCCAGGCAGCAGACCGGGAGGCGTCCGATTATCGCAATGATCTTCACACGTAGATATTTTTTGATATTTGCGAAATGTGAACCGACATACCGGTCGGCGAAGGCCATGGTTCGGGCCACAGCGGCACGACGGGCAACAGAATATGAACGCCGCCCACAAATTGTCTGCAATTTCATTACAGCACGACGCCCCACGTCGTGAATTCTACGACACGAAGCGTCGCCCCACATTGAATCAAAGCGCCCCCAAGCGTGTCAAAGTTGGCGCATTTCGCAAAACCGGGAGGCGTACTTCGTCATCAAAATAGCACGCCAACGCTGAAGGCAAACTCAGGCGCGACAGCGATTTAGTCCTTCTTCTTCGGGCGTGACAGCATCGGCATCACGCGGCTGACGGTCTTCTTCAGCCGCCGATCCGCCTTCACCTTCATACGGCGTTTCTTCGATGCCTCGGTCCGGGGTCGTCCGTTCATTTTCCGCTCCTCACACCATGTTCAAACCACGCAATCCGCGTGGCGGCTCTTTTTGTTGAAAAGTACGAGACTATGATACAAGCCGGCGTGATTCCTGCAAGAGCGCGTCTTGTTCTCGTTGGCGCAAACACCTATCATTTTGTTATCTCATTTCGAGACTTGTGAACGATCTCTATCCGTTGTGCGTAGAAGTACAAACGCCACCATGCGACATCACACAGGTTGACTTTCCATGATCGACAAAGAAGTCGTCGTCGAAACCCGAAAATTGACCAAAATCTACCGCGATTTCTGGGGCCGCGAGAAGAAGGTCGCCCTTCGCGCACTCAACCTCCAAGTCAGGCGTGGCGAGATCTTCGGTCTACTCGGTCCGAACGGGTCAGGCAAGACGACGACGATTAAGCTCCTCCTCGGACTGCTCTTTCCCACCGACGGCGACGCGCTGGTGTTCAATATGCCGTCCGGCGAAGTGCGGAAAAACGAACGCATCGGCTACCTGCCCGAAGAGTCCTACCTGTACCGTTTCCTCAACGCCGAGGAGACGCTCGATTTCTACGGGCGATTGTTCAACCTCGATCCAGCTCTGCGCCGCAGCCGAGCGGAAAAGCTGATTGAAACGGTCGGCCTCAAGAACGACAAAAAGCGAATCCTAAAGGAATACTCAAAAGGCATGCGTCAGCGTATCGGCCTGGCACAGGCGCTTATCAACGATCCCGAGTTGGTGATTCTCGACGAACCGACGTCGGGCCTCGATCCGCTTGGCACACGCTGGATGAAGGACTTGATCGTCAAACTGCGTGACGAAGGCAAGACGATCATTATGTGCAGCCATCGATTGGAAGATGTGCAGGATATTTGCGACCGCGTTGCGATTCTGAGCGAAGGCGAACTGCGAAAGCTCGACAGCGTCAAAAGCCTGCTGGAGGATGTGTTCCGCCTCGAACTGCGGGCGACAGGCGTCCAGCTCAACGATGAACTTCGCCGCGATCTTGAAACGGTATTGGCGAAGCACGGCGGCAAGCTGGAGTTCATCGGACATCCGACGACTACGCTTGAAGCGCTGTTCTTGCGAATCATCGAAGAGAGTAAGGCACATCCGGGCCGCCGTTACATGCCGGAAAAATCGGCGCCGGCGCCGGTTACTGCTGAGAAGGTTCCCGAAGAATTGAAAACGCACATCAAATGATGTTTCCCGATTTCGTTTAGCCGCTCGCCTTGGGCGAGCGCGACCGACGTTTCGGGTGTCAGCTGTTCGCGCTCGCCCAAAACGAGCGGCTAAACGGGGAAATGATTATTTCCGTTGGAGGCGAAGTAACGATGATGTTGTTTGCCAGCTTGTATCTTGAACGCGTGCCGATGCATTGGGCGCAACTGCCGGCGGCGTTTGGTGAGTGGTTGCAAAACGCCGGAGCGGCGGCAGCGGTGGCGATTGCCCTCGTCTGTATTTCGAGCTTCGTCCAACGCAGTGCTAAAGACTACAACTTCATCCATATCGCCGGCCGCACCGTCGCCTTCTGGACCTACCTGCTCTACGGCTTTTTCGCCTCCGTCGCCTGTTACGCCGTCATCGTTCTCGCCTGGATTGGCCGATGGGTGGGCGTGCCCGGCGTGGATGCCTTACTGCCTCGCCTCAATGCCACCATGCCGAGCACTATCGGCGACCTGATCCTGACGATTGCCGGCGCGATCGCCCTCACCGTCGCGCTCACGCCAGTGTTGATGGATATCGTGTCGCGATTGAGCTTCGGCCGCATTTGGGCCCTGGCCCTGCTGAGTTGGAAGGAAGCGATTCGTGGCCGCGTCATCTGGGTCTTCGGCGCGATGGCGTTGATCTTCCTGTTTGCCCATTGGTTCGTCCCCTACAAGGCCGAGGACCAACTGCGCAACTACGTTCGCGTCGTGTTCTGGTCGATGACACCGCTCTTCTTGGTCCTGGCCGCCTTGCTCGGCGCATTCAGTATCCCGAACGACGTAAAGAACAATTCGATACACACTGTCGTGACGAAGCCAGTCGAGCCGTTTGAGATCGTTCTGGGCCGCTTCCTCGGCTTCGGCAGCTTGCTCACCGTCGGCTTGTTTGTCGTGTCGTCGCTCAGCCTCCTCTATGTCGTTCGCGGCGTAACGGATGAGGCGGCACAGGAAAGCTTCACGGCACGCATTCCCATCTATGGAAAGCTGCATTTCGTCGGCACGAAAGCAGCCCAAAAAGGCGATTCCGTTGGCCGCGAGTGGAGCTACCGAAGCTATATCACGGGTCCAAGTCATAACACGTCGGACAAGTTCCGCCAATTCGCGGTTTGGGATTTCGCCGCCTTTCCCGAAGATCTCGCCAACCGGACCGAGGAGGTTCTGTTCGAGTTCTCGTTCGATATCTTCCGCCTCTCCAAGGGCGACGCCAAGGAAGAAGGCAAGGGCATCCGCGTAACTTTTGCATTCGTGGATCCACGGGTTTTCAGAAGCCCTGATGCCAATTTCCAATCAATCGAGTTGAGAGAACTTGTGAAGAAGATGGAAGAAGAACGGTCCAAAGAATTTGAACCTATCCTCGCTCGTTTTGAAAAGGCCAAGCAAGGTCGGAGCAAAGAGGAAGTCGGGGAATTGACCGCCCAGAGAAGAGCGGACGAAGAGAAGGTTCGCGAGAAGTACCGCAACCTCTATCGCATTCATCAAGAAACCGGCGTCGAAGTTATCGATTATCACACCCAGCAAGTGCTTGTACCGCCGTCAGCATTCAAGGCATTCCTGATCGACCACGACAAGCGCGTGACGCAAGGCGAGAACGCCCTGCCGATGCTGCGTGTCTTCGTCAGTGTCGACAAGACGCAGCAATCGCAAATGCTCGGCGTCGCCCAAGCAGACTTTTACATGGTTCCGCACGTGATGCCGTTCTGGCAAAATTTCCTCAAGGGCACGATCGGCATGTGGTGCACGCACATGCTCGTGCTGGCGATCGCTCTGGCGATGAGCACGTATTTCAGCAGCGTAATTAGTTTCATCGCGACGATTTTCCTCTACTTGTGCGGCATGTCTCTGGATTATATGCGTGAAATCGCCGAGGGCAGGCTCGACGGCGGCGGCCCCGCCGAGTCCGCTATTCGCATTACCAAAGGCCTTCCCGTGGCGGCACGCTTCGACGAAGCGACGCCGATGAACACCGTAATCAAAACGCTCGACCAACTCTTCAGTTGGTGGATTGGCCGAATCATCAGCATGTTCCCCGATGTCGGCCGTCACGACTTGCATCTTTACGTCGCCAACGGCTTCGACATCGGTTGGATCGACGTGCTGCTCGTGGACAACCTCCTGCCTTTGGGCGGTTACCTGCTGCCCTGGGCGGTATTGGCGTATTATCTCATGAAAATGCGTGAAACCGCAAACCCAACGTGATTGTTTGGCCGCTCGCCTTTGGCGAGCGCGCTTGGGTGTGTGCATTTATCGAACGCGCTCGCCAAAGGCGAGCGGCTAAACAGTTCCTTCGCCGGAGAGTGACGCATGGCTACTCCAATCCTGCAACAGGTTCGACAACGCAAGATGATCTATTTCGGGGCCATCGTCGCGCTGTTTACGCTCTCGCTGATGCATCGCGAATTCATCGTGAAGCCGCAAGCGCTCTATCTCCAGTTGCGTGAGACCGCACGCGGCGAGGTTGAGCTAACCAGCTCCGCCGTGCGACTGCTCTTGACCGGATCGCGTGGCTTGGCCGTCACCGTGCTCTGGTACAACGCGATGGACAAGCAAAAGAAAAACGAATGGCATGAACTCGAACTGATCGTGAAATCGATTACCAAGTTGCAGCCGTATTTCATTACGCCCTGGCTTTACCAGAGTTGGAACATCGCCTTCAATGTTGCCGTCGAAAGCGATCAACCGCGTGACAAATATTACTACGTCAGCCGCGGCCTGGAGCTTCTCGCCGAAGGGGAGCGCCGCAATCGCGGCACGCGCGACGACTTTGTCAAAGAGGCCGACGATCGCGCGACCTATCCAGGCAACCCGGAACTGCGCCACTTCATGGGATTCACCTACCAACTAAAAATCGGTACCAGCGACGAACGACTTACCATGCGCTGCTTGCTGGAAATGAGCTGCATCGATCCGATCGAACGCAGACCGGAACGCTTCTGGCTGGCAAGCGATCCTGGCAAAGTCAACATGGAAGAACTGGCCAAGTTCACGGCGAAATACCCACGGCTGATGCGTCGCCTGAACGAAGGGCTACGCTACGAAAACCCGGATCAGATCGTTCGATTTCTGGAACGTAACCAAAAAATCCCGCATCGATTTCAAGATGTCGCCAAGGAGCAGCTAGCTACGGCCGGGCGGTCCGAACTCAAGAAACCGCAGGAGCAGTTCCCAATCTTCCCGCCGCCGAATGAGCCGGGTTGGCCCAATCCGCTTGAGACTTCGCTATCCACTGAGGAACACGTCGATGTGTTTCTTGTGGCGAAAACGTGGTACGAATTTGCCCAGAAGCCGCTACCCCCGCCGACGCGGAATCCTGGCCCCTACGTGGTTGATTACGATAAGCGAAAATACCGTCTGCCCAAGGGTATGATGGCACAGATTTTCCGTCAGTACCCCGCGCGTGGGCAGGTTTATATCGCCGAGACGCTTGAACAAGAGGGATTCTTCGATAGCGACGGCTGGGCTGTCAAGGATTGGCTCGAAAGCGCGAGCGACACCAAAGCAGTCGGCAGAGAGGCGAAGTACCACTCGATGCGTGCGTGGGCCAAAAGCTACGACCTCTATCGCAAGTACGGCATCGCGAACGGACTCTACATTCCGCCCGACGAAATGATAAAGCTGGAAGCGCAAGCCGAGGTATTTCGCAAGGCGAGAAAAATCCCGGCGGGGCAACTGCCTCAGGTTCGCGCGGGCGATCGGCAGGGCGAACTCGGGATTGGCCTCGAGGCGCATCTGAAACTGTATTACAACAGCACCTACCGCGGGGTAACGAATTTCGATACGTTCCTGTATCAATCCGAAGGCGAAAGCGATCTGCTCATCCTTGCCGCTCGCAAAGCGCTGTTCAACGCCGAGCAGCGCAAACGCAGAGGAGCGAGCGAGCGCATGCTGGAGCTTTATGAAGAGGGCTGGCGCTACTACACGCTGGGCTGCTTGAAGTATCCGCAATTCGCACAGGTTGGCAGCATGCAAGAGGATATTTACGAGGTCTATCAAAAATACCTCAGTGAATCCCAATTAATCCATCGCGAGTTGTTTCAGAAGTCCGCCCTCGCTGCGGTGAAATACTCGCTCTTTCCACCCCTGAACTGGGCGGACGCCCTGGCGGTTTATGGCACGATCGCCAAGGTTGAGAAAACGGAGCAACTCGTCAAGAGAATCGTGCCGATCAAACATGTGACCGGACCGCTCGACACGATCTGCTATTACGATGGCCCGCTGACCAAGGAACTGAAGGAAAAGGTGCTTCTGTCATGGACCGCGGGGCTGGGCACATCGCTAATGAACGGTGTCGTCGGCCGCATTCCGTTCCCAAACATCGAGTATCTGTTGTTGACAAAAACCGGTACGCCCGACAACGAGCTACCGACCCACTGGCGCTGGCTGATCGTTCCCGACACAAGACGCATCGTCGCGAATCGCCTGGGCCTGGACCGCTGATGCACTGGGAGCAGCGGAATGAGCACGGCGACAACGTATGTGGCAGGCCATTGCGGTCTCGTCGGCGCCGCGATGGTTCGCTGTCTCGCCAAGGACGGAACGCACCGCCTAATCGTGCGAACCCGCGCGGAACTTGATCTGCGCGATCCAGCATCCGTCGAGCGTTTCTTTGCCGAGCATCGTCCTGTTGACGTAATCCTCGCGGCGGCGAGAGTTGGCGGTATTGGCGCCAACGTTCGGTTTCCCGTCGATTTCTTGCTCGATAATCTCCACATCCAGAACAACGTCCTGTCGGCTTCCCATCGACATGGCGTGCGCAAATTGCTCTTCCTCGGCAGTTCGTGCATCTATCCACGCCTGGCGCCGCAGCCGATCCGTGAAGAGTCGTTTCTCGACGGCAAACTCGAACCGACCAACGAACCATACGCCATCGCCAAGATCGCCGGCATCACGCTTGCACGCGCTTACCGCAAACAACATGACTGCAACTTCGTCGCCGTGATGCCGACGAATCTCTATGGCCCGTTCGATAATTTCGCGTGGGATTCCTCGCATGTCGTGCCTGCACTCATTCGCAAATTCTGCGAAGCCAAGGACGCCCGCCTGGATCGCGTCACGCTCTGGGGCACGGGAGCCGCGCGGCGAGAATTCCTGCACGCCGACGACCTCGCCGAGGCGTGCAAGCTCGTGATGGAACGCCACGATTCCGCCGATCTCGTCAACATCGGCTACGGCAGCGATATCACGATCCGTGAGTTGGCGGAGCTTATCGCCGACCTCGTCGGCTGGCATGGCAAAATCTGCTGGGACACAACGCAACCCGACGGCATGCCACGCAAATTGCTTGACATCTCACGCATTACCGCGCTCGGCTGGCGACCACGCATCAATTTGCGGGACGGGCTTCGTGATACGATCGCTTGGTTCCAGCAACACCGCGCGACCTGGCATCGCATGTGATTCTTAATGTAGCACGACGCTCCGCGTCGTAGGTCTACGACGCGGAGCGTCGTGCTACATTAAATCCATTGCTTGCGTTTAGCATTGCCCATATCGTGATGGGAACAACATTGGAGGTTGACGATGAGCGCATTCGCGAAATCAATGCTTATTTTCCTGGCACTGTGCTTCCTGCCGAACACCCAAGTTGTCGGCCAGCCGAAACAGACGCGCGTCGCCATCGCCCAAGACGGCAAGCCCGCTTGGCCGATTATTGTGCCGAAGAACCCCAACGAGCGCATCCGCCTGGCGGCTAATAATCTGGCCGATTACCTTGGAAAGATCACCGGCGGGAAGTTCCAAGTCGAGTCCGGCGACGGCACGACGGGTTTGGCCGTCGGGTTGGTGAAAGACTTTCCCGCCGTTACTGCTCCCAAAGAACTCGCGTCCATCGATCCGACGCGCACCGAGGACTATTGGCTGCACTCGCATGAGAAGGGCTTGCACATCCTGGGAGCCAGCGAACTCGCCGTCGAGCACGCGGTGTGGGACGTGCTTCAGCGTCTCGGCCATCGCCAATTCTTTCCTGGCACGACGTGGGAAGTCGTGCCGAGCGAACGCAATCTCGTTATCGCCGTCGATTCGCTCGAACATCCGTCATACAACATGCGGCGAATCTGGTACGGGTACGGCGCGGGCAGTTGGGCGGCCAAGCCATATGCCGATTGGTGTGCGAAGAACCGCGCGACCTCGGGCATCGTGTTGAGTACGGGCCATGCGTATCAGGGCATCGCGTCGCGGCACAAGACCGAGTTCGAGAAGCATCCCGAGTATCGCGGACTCATCGACGGCGAACGGCGCTCGCACCAGTTCTGCATTTCAAACGCCGACCTGCGTAAACTCGTCGTGAAGGACTCGCTCGATCAATTTGCGAAGGATCCGTCACGCCAGTGCGTTTCTCTCGAACCTGCCGACGGCGGCCGATGGTGCGAGTGCAAGGAATGCAAAAAGATGGGCAGCGTCAGCGATCGCGTCGTCACGCTTGCCAATCAAGTCGCTGATGCCGTGCATGCGAAGCATCCCAACAAGTTCGTTGGCCTATACGCATACAGCAGCCATTCACCGCCGCCGACGATCAAGGTCCACCCGCGCGTCATCATCAACATCGCCACGGCGTTCATCCAGGGTGGGTATTCCGTCGATCAACTCATGATCGGTTGGCAGAAGCAAGGTGCGACGACCGGCGTTCGCGAATACTACAGCGTCAACACCTGGGATCGCGATCTGCCTGGCAAGGCACGCGGCGCGAACATCGAATACCTCACCCGCACCATCCCGCACTTCCATCAAAACGGCGCTCGCTTCATGTCCGCGGAGTCGAGCGACAATTGGGGCTGCAACGGCCTGGGCTATTACCTCGCCGCTCGCATGCTGTGGGATATCCGCGAAGCGAAGAGCGTCGAATCGCTGCGAGCCGACTTTCTTGACAAAGCCTTCGGCCCGGCCAAGAAGCCGATGGCGGAGTTCTATCGCCTGATCGACGCCAAGAGCAAGCCGCTGTTGACCGATGACCTGTTGGGCCGCATGTATCGCAAGCTGAACGAGGCTCGCGGCCTCACTGCCGACGCGAAGATCCATGCACGCATTCATGACCTGGTGCTCTATACACGCTATGTCGAATTGTGGACCGATTACGCATCGGTGCAGGGCGAAGCGAGGCAGAAAGGTTTCGAGGCGGTCATCAAGCACTCGCTACGGATACGCAAATCGATGATGATTCACACGCATGGCCTGGTGCGCGATCTCGCCAATCGTGACAAAACCGTGACGATGCCAAAAGAAGCCAAGATCGCCAAGGAAAGCAAGAACCCGTGGTTGACGAGCGACGCCTTTTCGGTTGATGAACTAACGATCATACTGGCAGCGGGAATCGTAAATCGAAAGTTGTTCGACTTCGAGCCGATCGCGTTCAGCGACAACCTCGTGCCTGCGACGAAGCTCAAACTCGCTGCCGTCAAGACGGGCAGCGCTGGGCTATACAGTCGCGGCGTGCGCGAGTTCCATACCTGGGTTGAACAGGCGCCGACGCAATTCAAACTGCAAGCGGCCGGCGGTGTCGTGTACTCGAACAAGGGGGATGCGACCTTCAACCTCTTCCCCGCTGACGAGGTCGAAGGCAAGTCGGTCAGCGAAGCCAAGGTGCTGCCCGACAAACTCGACCACGAGATCGTGCTGGCGACGACGTTCAAGGGGCTGCACCGCATCGTCGTCTCGGATCACGGTGCCGGTACACGCACCCATTGGCTGGACGGCATGCCGATGACGATCATCTCGCGCCTCGATGCGCAGCCGAATCTGCTGGGCCGATGGAGCATGGTTTTCTATGTACCGACGGGTACCAAAGTCATTGGCGGTTACGCATCCGGGCAAGGCGACTTGCTCGATGCCGTCGGTAAGAAGGTGCACACATTCGACAAGAAGGCCGGCTACTTCAGCATTCCCGTGCCCGTAGGCCAGGATGGCAAGCTATGGAAATTCCAAAACACCGCCGGCCAACGCCTGCTGATGACCGTACCGCCGTGCCTGGCTCGCAACGAACGCGAATTGCTGTTGCCACGTGAGGTGGTAGAGCGCGACGCGGAGAAATAAGTTTAGCCGCGACGCGCAGCGGAGCGAGTTTGTCCCGCCCGTACTCCGCTGCGCGTCGCGGCTAAACAATCCAGCGAGCAGATCACTGCGTCTTCGCCGTCACTTCTTCGAGGATGCGTTGCTCGCGGGTCATCAGCCAATCACCCTGCCAGCCTAGCGTCCAGCGATAGATGAGGACGAGAACGCCACATTCAACAATCGACAACGGCAGCGCGATCGGCCAACCCTCAATTGAGGCGAAATGGGCGAGAAGTATCTCGATGCCGATCGGTAGCAGCACGACCGATTGGAATCCCGCGTGCAACATGAAGAGGCCGAGTTGAATCACGGTCGGCAGAAAATGCGTGCTGGCAGGCTTCAGGGTTCCTTGGGCCATTGGGATTGGCGCAAGAATCGAGCAAACGTTGGCCACCATCGCGAAGATTGCGAGCATCGACACGAACTGAAATAAAAATGCCGCAAGATGGTCGATGCGCATGGGGAAGGCGATCTGCGCCAACGCGACCATCGGCAGAGCCAGGACAGCTACGATCGGCGCTACGGCGAGGTTTTTGCCAAGAAGAATCTCGCGCCGGGGAGCTGGACAGAGGACATAGGCACGAAAGGCGGCGCGGTCGAGCGAGAACTGGTTCGCCACCAGTTGCCAGGCCGTTAGTAATGCGATCGCCATGACACCGACGAAGACCAAGGGCCTGACCATATCAGGCATGTACATCGGGCCGCGAAACATCATCGTACCGAAAATTCCCAGCATGATAATTGGCGACAAAAGCAACATCTTCGTCTCGGGCGCACGAATGATGGAGCGGAACGTCACCAGCGCGACGACGGTGGCGTACTCGGACAGGCCCGGTATCTGTTTTTCGATCAGCGTGACTTTGTCAGCCGGATCAAGCGGGGCGACGGATTTCGTCGGCGGCGGATTTGACACCGAATCGCCGGCCGTGAATTCGCCGAGGTACATGCGCAACGTCGTGCGGTAGGAACGCCAAAGGCTGGCGGCTCCGATCCCCGTCAAGACGAGCGTGGCCAAGATCGCGGGCAGCGGATTACCCTCCGCACACCAGGCGGCGCCGAGCGGCATCCACCCGATCGGCACGGCCAAATTCGCCACCCACGCGACTTCCTCGACCTGCGA
This sequence comes from Singulisphaera sp. GP187, assembly GCA_945861245.1. GTDB lineage: Bacteria > Planctomycetota > Planctomycetia > Gemmatales > Gemmataceae > SIAQ01. The sequence continues at coordinate 25,459 of CAMAUE010000009.1, read as the reverse complement.
CCACAGCTTCTTGCCTTGGCCATTCGATTCCGATGTGCGTTTCCGAATGCTCTCCTGCACCTTTTCCGTGTGCTGGATCGCCGTGACCTTCCCAGCCCCGAATTCGGCGTCGAGGTCTTTTTGATCCTTCGCCAACTTTTCGCCCAAATCCTCCAAGGCTCCGCGCCACGGTTGTATGACGTGAATCAGACTCGGCGCCTGCGCGAAGAACACGAAGACCAGCGTGATCATGACGATCACCGTCCGCCGGCGGCGAGGATTGACCATCATCGACGCCAGCCAGCCCTGGAAGTGATACGTCAAAGCCGTCACCGCGAAGAAAAACGCGAGGATCGGGAACAGCGCAACCAAATACATGCTGTCCATCGACAACGTCATGCCCACAACCAGGCCCGTCATGGTTGGCACGAATATCACCAGGCTCAGGCTCAGTAGCGTGCTGAAGTAGTTGAGAACGAACACGCCGGCGACCGAGACGGGCAGGTGCAGAAATTTGCTGAGGGACATCCCCTCGGATCGCTGCAACTCTTGCAAGATGCCGATCGACCACATAAAGAGAAACCCAAGAGCCAGGCCGTCCCAAACGAGCAGATGGACCGTCGGGTCGGACTCGGGCATTGCGACATAGCCGATCACGAAGGCGCCGATGAATAGGCTGACGATGCTGGGAATCGCCAGCACGCCAAGAATCCCAAAGACGATGAGATTGGCCGTCCGGCCGCGCGTGAGCTGGTTGACGAACAACCGCCAGCGCAACCAGATGAAGGCGCGAAGGTGCTCGATGTTCATCGCCCTACTCCTTCGAGCCACGGGAGCTTGTGCGAAGCTTCGCCGTCAAGACCGGCGCCGGCCATTTCGAGAAACCGCGTCTCCAGCGAACTGCTTTGCCGTAACTCTTCGAGTGACGATTGTTCGACGAGTTTACCTTTAACGATGATACCTACATGCGTGCAGAGGCGCTCGACGATCTCCAACACATGTGACGTGAGAAACACCGTCGAGCCACGCGCGACGAATCCCGCCAAGAGATCGCGGATGACGCGCGACGTGACGGCATCAACGCCCTCGAACGGCTCGTCGAGAAATAGCAGGTCGGGATTCGACAGCAGCGCCGCCGCCAGTGCGAGCTTCTTCTTCATGCCGTGCGAGTATTCCATTGCCAGCTTCTTTTCCTCCGCTTCCAATCCGAGTATGGCCAACAATTCATCAATGCGCGTGCGAATCGTCTCGCGCGGCACGAGGTACATACGGCCGACGAACGTGAGATACTCGCGTGCCGTGAGGTTATCGAAAAGCGCGAGGTCTTCGGGGATGACGCCGAGACGTTTCTTCGCTTCGATCGATTCGACGCGGTCGGCCATGTTGTAGCCGAGCACGCGCATCTCGCCGTTGGAAGGCGCGAGCAAGCCGGTGAGCATTTTGATGGTGGTGGATTTGCCGGCACCGTTGGGTCCGAGAAAGCCGTAGAAGGTGCCACGCTCGACGCGAAGATCGATGCCATCGACGGCGCGAAAATCGCCGAAGCTGCGCGAAAGCTGCGAGGTTTCGATGGCGAGGGTCATGGTGGTCGCTCTTCGTGGATCGGTAGGCTAATTCAGATCAGTCTCGATGCGGGCAGTTACATTTCAACGGTCTACTTGCCGTTATCCGCCGCTGCTTCTTTCAATGCCCGGTCGATCTTGGCGATGGTCGGCACGCTTGGCTTGTTTTTGCCGTGCTCGATGCGATTGAGGGTTTCCGCCCGAACTCCGGCTCGGCGAGCGAGCTCGGCTTGCGACAAGCCGAGTTTTCGGCGAGCGCGGAGAATGTCGCGGGCTTGCAAGACGGCCAGCGCTTCGAGTGCGGGATAGTAACCCTCGGCATCCGGCGTAGGCAGGTCTGGTTCCCATACGTCAGCCTTGCGCAAGAGAGTTTCGTAGGCCGCCTCGTCGAGCATTACCATGCGCTTGCCTTTGACGGTGACGTGCCTGGCGACCGGATTTTTTGCCAGCTTAGTCGTCATAAACCTTGCTCCGATGGGCGATTTTGTCCACGACCACGTTCTCGCCATTCAAGTAGAAGCGTACCCGGCAGTCTCCGGTGCACATGCCATACCAACCCGCCAGGTTGCCGGAGAGCGGCTTGGTGCCGCTCACGTCGGGCCATTCTTCCCGGCGAAGAAAGAGTTTGGCGATACGTTCCCGAATAACTCGCGGCAGGTGTGCGAGTTCCTTCAATGCGCTCGGACTTACAGATACGCTCGCCATGCGATGATTATCTCTGTCGTGTCAAGACTTGTCAAGGCGTGCGAAAGCGAGTTTTCCTTGTTCTCGATAAAATGCTTGCCAAGGTGGAATGTGCCGTGGTAGAATCATACTCAATCACCCGTTTCTTTACCATGTCAGCAGCGAGAAATTAGCGATCTATCACGTCAACCAGGGAAAGGGGACCGTCATGGATTCATTTGAATGTCCACTCTGCTCTGCTCGATTTTAAATTCACAGCAACAGCGCGGCAGTCCGTCCATTGCAAGGCATGCGAACGCGCGTTTGGCCGAGTCGTTGAGTGCGTACGTCAATCGGAAATGCCGGTGGAGCACGCTTTCGCAACGCCGGACGATGCTGCCATTGCCCGACTAGCGACTCCATCGACGAAAGTCGCGGGCGGGTTCTGCGAGGGCCTGCCGCCGATGCCCGTGCCGACAGCAGCGGAACGCCCGGCACGTTGGCGGTTTCCGTGGATAACAGCTGTTACCACGGGGTTCGTAATACTTGTGCTGCTCGCGTTTCTCGTGCCAGCGGTGCAGAAGGTGCGTGATGCGGCGGCAAGGACACAATCGACAAAAAACTTGAAGAGCATCGCGCCGGCGGCATATGGGTTTTATGATGCAAACAAGCGTCTGCCCTTCAATGGCACCAAACCCGCAGTTGACGGCGATAACACCAGCGGCAGTTGGGCGTTTATGTTATTGCCGTATCTCGATGAAAAGGCGATGTACGACAACGTCGATCGCACGCGCGGCTTGCCGGGTTTGCTCTGTCAGGGTCGTGGCCGACCGATGATGTGCACGGACGACGCCAGGCCGGGAGCGTGGTCGGATTATTGCATCAATCCGTTTCTCAACTCGAACATTGGCCAGGCCGATGGACGCGACAAAGGACGGACACTCGTGGGGATTACCGATGGCTCATCCAACACGATTTTCGCCGGGCATGGACGGTTGCAGCCGGCACACTATGCGAAGGATCAAGCCGATTTCGGATTCACGGGTACCATTTTCAATGGCGGCAGCGAAGGCACCTGTCGCGGCAACCCCAACGTGTTGATGGCCAGAGATGGCAACGACGCCAAACCCGGCGAGTGGGGCGGGCCGTTCTCGCAAGGATGTCTGATGGCAATGGCCGACGGCACCGTGCGGCTGTTTCCCTACACGCTGGCTGACGGACACATCGATTATGGCGGAAGTGGGTATCCATTTTCGTCCGTGGCGGTATTCCTGACGCCAAGTGGGGGCGAAACCAGCCTACTTTGCGGTGATAAGAATGGCGATTGAGCGCGGAGCGAGGTCGATTCTGTACTGCCGCCTGCGGCTTAGCGCTCGTGTGGTGCCTTGCGAGCGCTAAGCCGCAAGCGGCGAATCGGGAAGTTGTTATTTCGGCGTGCCTAAATGATTACTTGGCCTTAGGCGGCGTGGCGGCGGACCATAGCGTCGTGCGGAAGCTCGTGGTGGTGGAGTAGGCGACGTAGTATTGCCCGTTGGTGTTTAAGCCTACGATGTCCTGTTTACCGTCGCCATCAATGTCGGCGACGGTGAGGGACTTCCAGCTCGTGGCCTTGGACCATTGGGACCAGAGCGACGTGGTGAAGGTCGTGCTGTTGCTGAGACCGACCCAAATGCTGCCACCGGTTGCCATGCCGACGATGTCGGTTTTGCCGTCGCCATTGAAGTCGGCGAACTGGATCGACGCCCAGGAACTAGCCTGGGACCATTGGGCCCAAAGCTTTTGGGCGAAGGCGGAACCGGTGCTGCGTCCCATATAAATGGCGCCGCTGATGGCGAAGCCCATGATGTCGGATTTGCCGTCACCGTCGAAATCACCGACAGAAACAGATTTCCATGAGGCAGCGGGCGACCAGTTGGCCCAGAGCTTGTTGATGAACCCGCCGTTCGCCTGGGTCTGGTTGACCCACACCGAACCGTCTTGGTTGAAGAAAATCGTGTCCTTCAAGCCGTCGCCATTGACATCGCCCTGCATTCGGCTGAAGACCGCCGACGCGGCGACATTAACGCGGAAGGTCATGGTGGACGACAGAAAACCATCGGAGCCGATCACCCGAATGTCCAACGCGCCGACGAAATCGGGCGACGTGTTGATGGTGAGCTGATTGCCGACCAGTGACAGCGTCGCCGGCGCATTTGCGAACGTGCCGACGATCGCGGTCTGGAAGGAGACGACGGCGCCCTGGCCGTCGGTCGTGCTGAGCGTCAGGGTTTGGCTACGATTGGTCTGCATCGATTGCGTCGGAATCGTGGTGATAGCCGGGGCGGTATTGGTGCGAACGCTCAACGCGAAGGTCTGCTGGCTGGCGGCGTTGCCATCGCTGGCGGTGACTTCGATCTGGTAGACTTCGGACACGCCGGCAGGGGCAACGATCCGCAGTTGATTACCAATTACCGCCATCGTCAACGCCGTAGTGTTCGCAACTTTGGCGTTCCAGATCAAGCTCGGGTCGTTGTAGTACCGGGTGTCAAACGTCGCCACCAGGTTGACAGCCTTCATCGTGTCGGCCATCGAACCGTTCCAGCGACGCAACTCTCCATTGGGCAGCACGCAGAACCAATCACCGCTGGTACCACGCATCCAACGCTCGGCATAACCGTTGACACCCTGGTGATACGATCCGATGTAATACAGCCCATATTGCTGATCGACTTGAAAAGCGATCTGGGCGAAGGAACCGACGACGCGAGCCGAATAGGTCAGCGTGTCGCCGTCGGCGTCGATCGCATTGAGGCTGATGATCGTCGTCGAACCGGGGATGGCGGTTTTGTCGGCGATTGCCGAGAGAACGGGCGGCGTGTTCTGCGCGGTGACGGCGAACGACTGCTTGGTCGATGCCTTGCCGTCGGACGCGGTCACTTCAATGGTAAAACTATCATTGACGCCGGCAGGAGCGGTAATCGTAAGTTTGTTGCCGACGATGCTGAGCGCCGGCAGGGAATTGCCGGCGGATTGGGCGTTCCAGAGTAGGCCGGGGCCGTTGAAATAGCGCACGTCAAACTTCGCCAGCAGGTTGGCAGGTTGCAACGTGGCTGCCATAGAGCCGACCCAGACACGGAACTCGCCGTTGGGCAGGATGCAATACCATTTGTTGCCTGTACCACTCAGCCACCGTTCGCCTTGACCGAAGGCGTTTTCGGAATAGTTGCCAGTGAACCTGAGTCCCAGCTCCCGATCGAGTTGATAGGCGGTTTGGGCCATCGACCCGACGACACGCGTGGAAAACGCGATTACATCGCCATTGACGTCGGTAGCGTTGAGCGTGACGACGACCGATTTTCCGGGCACGACATTTTGTGCGCCGATTGCTTGCAGCACCGGAGCGGAATTCGTCGGAGCTGGCGGCGGCGTTGTCGGGCCGAGGTCGGCCAGAGCGGCGCCGAGGTTAAGCCGTTTGAACGACAGCCCAGTGTTGACGACATTGTCGTTCTCGTCGTCGCCATCGACAACGGTCGCGCCGGTCTTTTTCATCAGCGCGAGAATCGTGTCCTGATTCGCGGTCAAGTTCTTTGCGTCCATCGCCTGATGGATAATGGCGGCGGCACCGGCGGCGACAGGCGAAGCCATCGACGTGCCGGCCATCGTCTTGTAGGTGTTGTTGAGGTAAGTGCTATTGATGATCGCGCCCGGGGCCATGAGGCTCAAGGCCGGCCCGCGTTGCGAAAAGCTGGCGATGCGGTCGGCAGCAGTAGTCTCGTCGCGTGCCCCGCTCGCCCATGCGATCGTGCCGAAGTTGCTTGTCCAAACCGCGCCGACGGAGACGACCTGCGAGCTGATCGCGGGATAATCGAGCCCAACCTGACTGTTGTAGCTATAGAAGCCATTTCCTGCCGCCACCGCTGTGAAAACGCCTTGGCTTTTGAGCGATGCGAACTCGTCTTCGAGAAACGTGTACGGGTTCGTCGTGTAGTTGCCGGCACCGAGCGACATGTTGATGGCGACAATGTTGTAGCGCGATTGATTGGTGACGACCCATTTCAAGGCATCCTCCACCGCACCGAATGAACCCGAGCCATCAGCGCCAAGCACCTTGAGCGCGATCAGATTGACTCCCGGCGCGACGCCCGAGTAGGTTGCGCTCGAGCTGCCGATGATACCCGCGACGTGCGTGCCGTGGCCGTTGTCGTCCATCGGGTCGGCATCGTTGTTGACGAAATCCCAGCCAGCAATAACACGGCGACCCGCGCCGAACCCGCCGCCGAGATCGGCATGGCGATAGTCGATGCCAGTGTCGATAACGACGACGCTGTAGCCCGTGCCGCGATAGGTAGTAATTCCAAACGCACTCGGCAATCCGATGAGGTTGCCGAAACTTGAATTCGTCGGCGTCGCTTGTGTCGTAACGTTCGTCGGCGCAATGTTGGCAACAGCCACGTCGTCAACATGGTAGGTTTGCGTTCGCCAAAGATCGTACGGGGTATTCGTGGTCGCGGACGGGACCAGACGGCTTTCCAGCACCTCAACGTTGAGGTGAACACGATCCGGCACGCGAAGCACTGGAGCCTGTTTGCCACGGGACCGTGCCCATGGCCAAATGCGGGACCAAATCATTTCAAGATTCCTTCGGCAACCTGGCAACCACCACCACCGAGGCTAGGGGTTCGGTGATGGTGATCCATGGCTTTGCGTCCCCACGTCGCCGTGGGTTTGCTAATATCGGGAATCAGCGTTGTACCGATTCTTCAGCAACCATAGCTCATGCCTGTTGTGCAAGCAAGTCCGTGGGCGCCGATTTGATCGATCAGTCAAGATTTGCCAAGTGCAGAGTCTGTGACAAGAACATACACGTCATACCGTGACGATTATTCCAACGATGATACCCGATGGTTCGTAGTGGTTATGCAATCCGTTACGGAAACTCGTGACATGCATGTCACACATATTGTACAGATGAACCCTGGTGCGGATACTTTCGATTTGTCAATTTTTCCTAAAGATCAACTACCTGAACTGGTGATTAGTTCCGGGCATGATCTGTGCAACGATTACAGAAGATGTGCGGACAAAAAAATACGACCCGCCACTGGCGGTCGCAGACATGGTCGGTTATCCTGGAAGGGAAAGCATCCATTCCCTGAAGTCCAGACGAAAAAAAGGATACGGATGGTCTTCAGGTGAATCCCGAAGAAACGAACATTGCCGCATCCGTGCGTGTCCTTGGATCCGATGCGCATGCACGACGACCTCAGAGCCGGAAGCGTGAGCGACGGATGAAATTAACCGTCGCATACGCTTCCGGCTCTGGGGACTATACCTTTCACGGGTGAGTTTGACGCATTTCCGAGCCGCGACCGTAAGGGAGCGGCCGACAGGATGCCGTGCGGTTTATGTCGGCCGCTCCCTTACGGTCGCGGCTCGGAAATGTTTTGATCGATTCGGAAAAGCGACAATTTCTACCGTGCGAAGTATAACACCAACGCGCCCTCCTATTTGAGACCTGACCGACATGCAACCGATAGCCGAGGATTGGCCCTTTGCGCAATTGCAGGACGAAGCCGAGTCGTTGCGAAAAAAGTTCGCGAGCTTCCGCACGTCGCTGAGCCGATTCTTTGTCGCCAAGCAAGACCTCATCGACTTGATGCTCGTGGCCGCCGTCGCGCAGGAACCGCTGCTTCTGGTCGGACCGCCGGGCACGGCAAAGTCGGATCTCGTGCTGAAGTTCAAGGACGCGCTCGGCCTGGCGGACGACGACTACTTCGAATACATGCTGACGCGCTTCACCGAGCCATCGGAAATAATCGGCCCGATCGACATCAATCAACTGCGTGACGGTCGCTACATCCGCCGCGAGCAAGGCAAGCTGCCGACGGCACGGCTGGCGTTTCTGGATGAGATCTTCAAATCGAACTCAGCGATTCTGAACATCCTGCTGACGATCATAAACGAGAAGAAGTTCTACCAGGACGGCATGCCGACGCCGGTGCGATTGCGTGTGCTCTTCGCCGCCGCCAATGAGGTGCCCGAGCAGGGTGAACTGGCGGCGTTGAAGGATCGCTTCGTCCTCAAAGCGGAAAGCCTGAGCGTGCAGGACGCGCACTTTGAGGCGCTGATCGACACGGGCTTGCAAGCCGAGGTCTATCGCGGCCTTAACCAAAAACCCTGGCAGGAAGGCCACGCGACATTGGAAGATGTCCTGAAGGCGAATCGCTACTTGACGCACCTGTTCGGCCAGCGCGCCAAGGGTGAAGCGACAGACCGCGCGCGATTTTTTCCGCCGGACGTGTTTCGCGAATTTCAACGGCTCGTCAAGACGCTCGTGCGCGAAGACCGCATCTTCATCAGCGACCGCAAGCTCGTGAAGCTCTACAAGCTCTTCCGCGTGCGTTCCTGGCTATTCACCGGCGGCGCCGTCACCCGCGACGACCTCCGCCTTCTCGCCTACCTCGGCGAAACGCATCAAGAAATGGCATTGCTGCGCGACAAGGTTCCGAAGCTACTCGGCATCGTATAGCAAAACGAACCACTTGCTTGTTAGCCGGACGCGCAAGCGACGGGGCGCTTCACCGTCGCTTGCGCGTCCGGCTAACAAGCACCAAGCGTGGAGTACGGCATGTCCCCAGTGATAGAAATTCGTGATCGCGCCGACGTGAGGCAGTATCTGTTGCAAGGGTTCTGCCTGCAGCGGATCGTTCCGCCACGCGCGGACATAATTGCCACGGTGTTCGATTGGGCGCTGGCGCTCGCCGCCGAGGGCGAACCGGTCCCGCCACTCGGCTTCGTGGCGGACATCGGACATGCCGTCTTCCGAGCGGCCACGTCGCTTCATGCCGAAACGCTCGAGATCGCGGGTTGGCCGGCGACGCTGACACGAGCCTACGACGACACCGTATTAGGCAGGTTGCTTGCCGACTCAATGTTTGAACGCGCTGGCGACGCCCTGCGGACGTATGCCTCGGCGGATCGCGCTCGTGGCCTGGCGTTTCTTATCGCGCAACTTCGGAATCGCGTCGGTATCCCTGGCACGCAGTTTAGTCCGGGTATTCTGAAGACGCTGCGCGATACTGACGGCAACGATCTGTTGGCCGAGGCAACCGAGTCGTTTCATCGAGTCGGGCCGATGCCGTTGCTGCTCGACTTTCAGCGACAGATCGTACAGGCGATGCGCCAGGCCGTCGATCTGCTTGGCGCCGAGGATGTCTTTGAACTGGAACGCCGCACTGCAGTGGCCGCGTTCGGACAGCGCGTTGCGTTGCGGCAGACGTTGCAAGCCGCCGCCGTGCTCGAGTCCGGACTGCCTCGGCAGAAGCCGCGCACCGTCGGCCGACGGCATGATGTCGCCACCAACATCCGCGAAGACGATCTCTACCCCGTCGGCGGCTATTCGTCACTCAGCACCCGGGGCAGCATCGAGAGCTTGCTTCATTCACAACTCGCGTTCATGGAGAAGAACGACCGCCCGGACCTTTTCGACGTCAAGTTCCTGCGCGACGAATTGCTCTACTATGCACGCGATGAGAACACGTTTCTGCGCGGCCGCCGTACGTTTCTCATCGCGCTTTGGCCCGACTTGACGCTCAGCCGGCACAAGGACGTCGAACTGCCCTGGCAACGCATCATCCTGCTTCTGGCGTTTCTGTACGTCGCGCTCCATCGCAGTATCGATTGGCTGCGGGCCGATTCGTTGACATACGAAATATTTCTTATCTCGACCGATGGCCAATATGTCCTTGACGCGGAGCAGGAATTGCTGGAGATGCTCTTTCGCGATCAGATCGACAACGGAACCGTGACGATTCAGGCGATGCCCGCAGCCAAGCTGCCGACGCATGCCGCACTGCGTTCGCGCCGCAGTCTCTGCCACCTGCTTCTCGCAAGTGCAGCGCCACACGCGATGCATGTCGATGGCGTCGACGTCGCGCGGTTGACGCTCGATGCCCACGCCCCGTCGTTGGAGATCGACGCCGCCGCGCCGCTCTTCACCACCGAGGACACGCCGCTCGCCTGCTGGACGACGACGCTCGAACGATTGCTGATGCATTGGATTTGACTGTACTTCGCACGGATGGAAATGTCGCATTTTCGGACGAATCGAACCTTTTCCGAGCCGCGACCGTCAGGGAGCGGCCGACAATGTGCGCACGACACCCCGTCGGCCGCTCCCTGACGGTCGCGGCTCGGAAAAGCGTGCAACTCACCCATTGAAGTTTTCCGCATCGCGCCTGGTTTCGCTACATTTCCTGAGTGCGACGCAGGCGCGTGGAAACGAGAAGGATACCATGAATATTTCCGGTAACACCTTTCTGATAAGCGGCGGCGGGTCCGGACTTGGAGCGGCGTGCGTGCGCCGACTAGTGGTGAATGGCGCGACCGTCGTCATCGCTGACGTCAATCGCACGGCCGGCGAATCGCTCGCAGCCGAACTCGGCGCTCCGGCTCGTTTCGCACTCACCGACGTTACCGACGAAACCAGCGTGCGCGACGCCGTCACACTTGCCGAGCGAACCTTCGGCGGGTTGCATGGGTCTATCCAGTGTGCCGGTATCGCGGTGGCGGAGAAGGTGCATGGCAAAGAAGGCCCGAACGCCTTGACGACGTTCGCCAAAACGATTCAGATCAACCTCGTCGGCACCTACAACGTCATTCGATTCGCCAGCGCCGCCATGATGCGTGGCACGCCGACGAGTGCGGGCGAACGCGGCGTCATCGTCAGCACGGCATCGGTGGCGGCGTTCGACGGGCAGATCGGCCAAGCTGCGTATGCCGCGTCCAAGGGCGGCGTCGTCAGCATGACCTTGCCCTTGGCACGCGAATTCGCTCGGCATGGCATCCGCGTGTTGGCCGTCGCGCCGGGCCTTTTCGATACCCCGCTGCTCGCCGCCCTGCCCGAACCCGCCAGACAATCGCTCGCGCAGCAGGTGCCGTTCCCGCCGCGCTTGGGTCGGCCCGATGAATTCGCGGCTCTCGTCTGCCATTGCATCGAAAACGAAATGCTCAACGGCGAAGTCATCCGCCTCGACGGCGCCCTACGCATGGCGGCGAAGTGAGATCCGCGTGCGGCTTAGCGCTCGCAATATCCCCGCGAACCTAAAGTGAAACACGACAGCGCGTTGACGGAGTTGAATATCAAATCATGCACGAACACTTCGAGCACACCGCTGATCTGGGCCTGCGCGTTCGCGCCGCCGATCTCGACACGCTTTTCCGTGAAGCCGGCGAGTGCCTGTTCAGCGCGATCGTCGAGAATGCAGCGTTGACCGTGCAGCCCGCACAGCGCGTCGATTTCCAAATTGCGGGCGACGATCGCGAATTCCTGTTCTTCGATTGGCTACGTCAGCTTCTCTTTCATCTCGATGCCGATCATCTACTCTTCTGCAAGTTCGAGGTTCGCGTCACGCTCGCTGGTCTGACCGCCAGCGCCTGGGGCGAACCGATCGATCGCAGCCGCCATGTGCTTGAGCACGAGGTCAAAGCGATCACTTATCACGGCCTGCGCGTCGAGAAGATCGGCGACGAATGGGAAGCGGAAGTAATTGTGGATATTTGATCGGCACCGTAGCCATCATGCTCTGCGCGATGGACTTTCTGAGCGCCGAAGTTGCTGATTACGATACCTAGCGGTGCGATAAGGCAGAGTTGATAGGTTCGTGAGGCCAGGCGTTTTAGCCTGGCCAGGCTGGAAAGCCTGGCCCCACGGACCTGGCAAATCAAGCTGGTCGGACCCGCTAACCTCCTCGCTCCGGATCGCCGAAGATGTGCGTTTCGATCGCGCCAGCCGGCCAATTGACGATCAGCATGCGCTTGAAATGATAATCCCCGCCGATGTTGTAGCCTCGTGAAATACCGAGTCTCGCCTCGATGGCCCGATGCGTGTGGCCTGAAAAAATATAAGGCACGCGGTCAGCATGGCGGGTTAGAATCGCCTCGATCGCGGTGTTGCCCGACAGCGCCGCCCAGAGCAATGGGTCCAGGCCGGCAAGTGGTGACTTACGCGGAAAGCTGATGCCGCCAAACGCCGGATGATGTGTAAGCACCATCACGCTCGCAACCTTCGTCAGAGCCTGTGTGAGATGCTGTTCAAATCGCGCCACGATGTCGGCAGTAAAGCGTACGTCGTCGGTCGGCCAGCGGACAAAGCGCCCGTCGTTGTGTCGGCCACGCGTAAACGCCTTGTTCTGAAGGTGCCATTCCCAATCAGGAATCTCCGCCTTCATCCGTTCGATTGACCACGAATAGTCATACCAATTGACAGTACCAACGATGGCCAAGTCGGCTTCGGGAAAGACCAACGGCTCATGGTCGAGAAAGTGACAGCCAAATTCGCGGCACACGTTCGGCAGGTGCTCTTGATAAACGTTTAGTGAATCGCCGCGAGAATCGTTTTCGGTAACCCAGAGATCGTGATTGCCGGGAACGACGGCTTTGATACATGGTAAATGGGCGAATTGTTGCAAGCAGATCGCGAACTTCTCAGCCGTGCCGAGGTCACCGCCAAGCAGCAGCACATCAGGCGGATTGGCCTCGAGCGTTTGCACAAGCAGGCGCGTAGCTTCGTCGCCTCGCGTTCCGTGGCCCCAGTGGATGTCGGCGGTGACAGCGATTCGCATGGTGGTGTGGTTGCAATCCTAGCAGAAAAAATGTCAGTCAAGCCCCAGGATGAACGAAGCGATTCCTGGGGTATTCAACAAACATCATTGTAGCAACCGCGCCGCTCGTTTGGGCGAGATGGATAGCGCCGCCGCGAGCATCAACGGGCCACCGATGCCGAACGGAACGTTCAACATTCTGCATGGCACATCCAACGCGACTGCGAGTTGCGGGAAGAAATCGCGGGGCCAACCGTCGCTGTGGTGATCAAACATTTCTTCTACCGTCACGCGATTGGGCATCATGAAGCTGCGTAACGCTCGCCTGTTGCTGCGCGTGAAGCAGCCTTCGGACAGCGGCATGCGCATCAGGTAAATTTGCACGGGGACCAATCGCCGATCGCAAATAGCACTGACAATGCGAAGCTCGGTGCGAGTCAAGCAGCCAATGTCCGCCGCGGAGATTTCACCACGCCAAATCGATTCCATTTCTCGCCGTGAAATAAGCCGAAGTTGCTCACCTTCATCGACAACCAAGTAACGCGTTCTCATTTCGATCTCCTCCTTGAAACAACAATGTTGTTCCTAAAAGACTCCAGGTGTCGTCCATGACGCCCTCTATGGTAATCAATCCGGTCGTTTGATCCCAGAGAAATTTCCGGAAAAATGTTGCAAGATGATGAACATTAGAGCAGTGAGGAAAAAAATGATTGACAGGCGATCATCGCGGCAGGTAGCGATTTTCCCCTGATTTTCTCGGTAACGCGCGTGGAGCTTTGGCCTTTGCCGGTTCGGATTATCAGATGTCAGTTCTCAGCTTTCAGGAATGTAAGAATCCTGTCCGGCCGATAGCCGCCGGCTAATGGCGAACGGCCCGATAAAAAAATTGCTTAAAGAAATTGACACTACTCGCTGACCACCAACATGAAATTAACCCCAGAGACACATAGGAAAGCATTAAAAAGATGCGCAACGGCTCTCTACGAATGAATGATTCGTAATCAAAAAAGCACTAATGCCTCAGCTCCCAATTCGTCGCATTCTCTCTGTGCCTCTGTGTCTCTGTGGTTTATCTTGGAATGGAGACGGGCAAGAAATGTCAAGAATTTTGGGTGAAAATTTGTAATGAAACCGTATCTCGCGGCTCTTCCTTCAAACCACCGACATCGCGGAGATCTAACGCGTGACGGACGATGAACGCCGACGCATTGAGAATTTGTTCGTTCGCTGCGGTGCTGGCGTATCGCGGTACGTGCTGCTGCGCGTAGGCGATGCCGAGCTGGCCGAGGAGATCACTGCACGCGTCTTCCTGGGTGTCGTTCGCAACATTCATCAACAGAACTGGTCGCTAATCGCCTGGCTGTGGTCGATCGTACGCACGGAGTTGTCTCGCCACTATCGCGCATGCCCGCATCGTCCGATTTCGGAGGAACCAACGGCCCACGATCCACTGCCGTTTGAGCAGATGCTGAGCGCGGAAGCGGACGAACGCCTGCACACCGCGGTAGCCCAACTTGCGGATAAACAGCAACAGCTCCTCTCGCTTAAGTTTTTTTTCGATCTGAGCCATCAAGAGATTGCCGATGCGATGGGAATCAGTGTGAGTAACGTCGGCGTGCGCGTGCATCGTGCGGTGAATGAGCTTCGGACGATGCTGCGTGAACCCACGGAGGTCCTATGAACGCGAACACGGAATTGCCGGATGATTTCGGAAATTTGCCCGCTGACTTGAAACAAGCGATCCCGGCGTTGCCACCGGATGCCATGGAACGAGTGCAAGGACGAATACGAGCAGAGATGGATCGCGCCGATCGACGACAACGATGGCGCAGCGGCATCATCGGCGGCGTGTTGGCGGCGAGTGTGGTGATCGCGGTAGTCGGGTATGCGTTGACCTACGCCCCACAGCGCCGCGATTTGCCGATGGTCGCCGAACGACCCGGCGAGGTTGGGATTGACGATCGAATTCGTCTTGCCGTGCGCTCCGCATCGATCGCGCCGGTAGTGGCGAAGCCGCTGGTGCGCCTGGATGAAAATCTCGCGTTGTTCATGGATTGACACTTCAAGTCCGCGCACGCTCACAGCGAGTGAGTATAGGAATCACGTCAGTATTCGGAGATCCCACCATGTTCACTGTTCGCATGTTCGCCATCGTAGTCGTGTTTGGCCTGACAACGATCGGCTCCGCGCAGACGCCCGCCGCAATCATCGACGTGAAGAACTGGGTCGCTCGTCATCCCGGCCTGGACCACCACGTTGGTCTCGCGGAAATGATGCGAGCACACGGTCGGAGTGATCTTGCCGCCGCTGAATGGGATGCGATAGCGACCAATCCGAAGAACATCGATGAGCATACCATCGCGTGTTTTGAAACTGTGTGCTGGCGAAGACTGGCGGCCAAGGGTTCCCGCGACGAGGCGTTTCGCAACGATCTTGAGCGATTGAAAGCACTGGCGCCCAACAATCTTTGGGCGAGCGTTTTCGACATGATTGTTGCCGTCGATCGGAACGATCGCGCCTCCCTCGTCAAGTCAGCGACTGCGCCGAATTGGAACCCGCCTGCTGAATTTCCGCTCGCCTTTGCCGAGAAACGCCATTTCACTCTCGCCAAAGCAACTGGCTCTTCTCGCATTCAGGCGGGCGTCGACGTCATCGCCGCGCGCAGTTACGAATCGCTGTACAAGCTGCGCGACCTCGATCGCGCGTTGACGCGCGAAGCAGAATTCTGCGTCGGCATGGACCAGAATGCCACGGCCGGGCGCCTGCTCGCAACACGCGATCGACTGCGGATAGCCTACGATGCCGCGGCTCAGCATCTCGTCGAGAAATTGTTTGTCTTGAATCTAACGAAGAAGACCAAGGAACGCGACGCTCTGTTGGAAAAAGCAAAACGGCTGCCTTATCTTCACGAACGGGAGAAACTGGCCGCTCTGCTCGAACGAATGGAGGAACCGCGGGTCTGGAACGACCTAATCGAACGGCTTCTGCGCAGCGAGCTTGCCGTAATATCCACGCCGCCTGATGTCGGCATACCCGATGGCCGCGTGATGACGGACTTGCGTGTTCAGGCGAAATCAAAGAAAGTCCAGGGCAACATCATCGAGTATCGCGATGGCGTTATGGCGAGCTTCCAATCACTGAGCCTGAAATGCGATCATCTGCAGGTCTTGCATCACGACGATGGATCGCCGGCGACGCTCAGCGCGATCGGCGATGTGCTCGTGCATGGCATTCGCGCCTACCCCGCTGGCGTGCGTGCTCAGCGCCTCGTCTACACGCCCGAGAGCGAGACCTTCACCCTCGGCGGCACGGTACGGCTGCAAACGCATGGTAGCACCACAAAGCTCGAATCGTGCAGCCTGAGCGTGCTCGGCGACCTGCGCGACGCGCGCAGTTTGTTTGACGATTTCCGCAACGCCCTCTCGATCGACGCCAAACGTGGGCTGCTTCCACGCATCACGCGTATCTACGACGACAGCGAATTGACTGACGAGGTGCGTTTCCTGCTCGCGCTCGACCTGTTGCGCCCCCACCTAACCTGGCACGCGCCATATTTGCCAGCGCTGCCCATTCATGGTCGGCATGCTTCTGAAGAAAAAGTAAAAGTTCTCGACGTTCACGGGTTCAGTCCATGGCAAGAGGCGATGACCGGCGAAGACTGGATGTATCCCGACATTCCTGAAAATGTGACCGAGCAATATCGTTCCGGGTTGCGTTCCTGGTATGCCAAATTCACGCTGAATCCGCAGATGAAGGGCATCGTCCCGCCGGACCTGCCGATCCCGGAACCAGCGCTGGCACACTGGCGTCTGCGTAATCCACGCCACGCCGACGTCGTTCGCGCCGCTTTGTTGCTCAGTGGCGTAAATGAAGCGAAGCTGTCGCAGAAAGCTCAACACTGGCGTGAGGAACTTCGCCGCAACAACACCGTCATCACTTTTGACATTGCCGGCGGCGCTCCTGCTGGTGCCGATCATTCGCTGCTCATGGATGTGCGCAACACCGAGCGAGTGAAGTTCAAGTTATACCGCGTCGATAGGCCCACCGAGCTTGTCCATGCGGCCAGTGAAATTGGTACGTCGTTTATTTACCAGGATCATCATCTCGATCTGAATAAGGAGATTTCGATTCTTCGAGATGAGATGCTGAAAGTCCACAAGAATTATGCTCGATTCAAATCGCGTCACGGTGAATTCAAGATGGTTGCCGCACCACAGTGGACGGGCGGGCAGCTGATATCGCAATGGGAGGCCGACGTAGCCGAGCTGCCTCACCACGACAACGACAGCAGCCGGCGGCATCGACATCACCGCTGGTGGGACGAGGATCGCTGGCATGATGAACCCGACGCGCACTACTTCGACGACGAATGCCACGAGTATGAGGATCGCATGCAGAAATCGTATCGACCTTCGCGATTTGGCCTGAGTTCTTGGCAATGCGATCGCATCGTGAAGATACCTGGCAAGCATTTGGCGAAGGCGGGGGCGTATGTGCTGATGGCAGAGGCGAATGGCCAAATCGCCAACGTACCGATCGTGGTTGAACCGCTCAGCCTGACGCTGCGCCGCTGCCGCGATGGCGTGTTCGTGCTCGCCGCCGACGCCAAAAACGCGACGCCACTCGTCGGTGCCGAGATTCACGCCAATGGTCTGCAAGCCAAGGCAGTGACCGACAAGCAAGGCGTCGCCTTTGCGAAAGTGCTAGGGTTTGGCGACCGCGCCTTGATCGCGCATCACCAAGGCCGTTACGCGATCGGCGGTTTTGGCGCCGTCTTTGAAGGAATCTATGACGCCGCACCCTCTGACGAACCGCGCATGCTGAAGGAGCGCATGGCTCGCTCGGATCGCGGTCTTGGCAAGGACATAGGTGGGCACATCTATTCCGATCGCCATGTCGTCATCGGCTACACCGATCGCCCGACCTATCGGCCCGGACAGAACGTGCAGTTCAAGCTGATCGTCCGCAAACTCGAACCACCAGGCCAATCGACGCCACAAAGCGAAAGCTTTAGAGCACAGGACTTTGATGCCGCTACCAAGCTAAGCCTGCCTGATCTCGATCAATCGTTGCGGTTCGGCGCGCTCGATCCGAAAGGCCGCGAGGTCGGATCCGGCCATCTCAAACTCAGCGAATTCGGTACGGCCGCGGGCAAACTCACGCTCAACACCGAATGTGTGCTTGGCGCCTATACGCTGCGCGTGACCATCGCCGGCGAACCACGACTCGTGCCCGATCTCTTTGCCGTGAAGGAATACCGTCGGCCCAATTTCGAGGTGACGATCGTCGGCGTCCCCAAGAAAATCGCGAAATCCGAAGCGCTCGACCTACACATCGGCGGACGCTACTACTTCGGCTCACCTGTCAAAGCCGGCGAAGCTCGCGTCAGCCTGATGCGCAAGAATAGCCAGCATGCAATCATTGAGAAGACCGCAAAACTCGGCGACGACGGCCAAGCGAAATTAAGGTTGCAGATGCCGCGTTCGTTACAGCCGGGCAACTACGTCGTCGTTTGCGCCATCGTCGATGAGAGCGGGCGAACCGTGATGCATGCCATACCGACCTCTGTCGACGATCCGGCGGGATTAGCGACCACTCCTCTATCAGACTTACCCGGTTTTCATCCGCTCGCGCAGCCGCTTATCGTGACCACCAGAGCTAAAGAAATTCGTGTATCGCAAGATTTGACCGACCTGCGCTTCCTCGCCAAGGACGGCCGCGCGAGTGTCAAGTTCCCCGGGGCGGGTTGGTACACGATCCAAGCGGGCGCGGACGAAACCTCCATCTACATCTACGCCGGCAACGGTGATCCGCGATTGCACCAGGCGAAATGGCACGAACGCGATCGACTCGACGAAATCGACAACGACGATGGCCTGGCGACCTCGCACAAGCCCAAGTGGGTAAATCTCAGCGATTTCAGCCACGAAACCGACCGTCGTCTGTCGAAGTGGGAACGCCCAACGCAACATGTGATCGCCCTGTTCGACCGCCATACCGCCGCCGTCAATGGAAAGCTGCGGTTGCTAGTGTATCTTCCAAGGCCCGGCGCGAAAGTGCTCTTCACGTTCGAGGGCCGCACGATTCTCGATTATCACGTTTGGCAATCGGACGCGAAGGCCGGACGGTATCAGGTCGTTGACTTGCCTATTAAGGAAAGATTCTATCCGAACGTTTATGTACAAGGACGCGTCCTGCCTGGTGGTGTTCCTGCAATTCGGACGCTTGAGAACCTTCGTGAACGAATGAAAATGCAAGAACAAGCGCGAAAGCTATTGGAAAGTGACGGCGATGACGCAATCGATTCACGCTGGTGCCGAGTCGATGTGACGAACCCGACAAACGCGCTCGCGGATCCAGAGTTGCGCGTGACCATCGACACGGATCGCACGGCATATCGACCTGGCGATGCGGTGCGTGCTCGTGTTGCCGTCACGGATGCCGCCGGTAAGCCCGCATCGGCGGAGGTGTCGCTAGCAGCAGTGGACGAGAGCGTCTTCGCGTTCGGTGAAGATAATCTCGACGCGCTGGCGTCGATCTTCTCTGCCCCGTCAGAGCCGCGCCGCTTCCTGCCTAAACCCTGGCGAGTCAGCCTCGGCAATCGCTGGAGCCGGGCAGTGCTTATCGAGAAACGCGATCTCGTCGAGTTGCTGAAGGCAGACCTGATGCAAATGGCAATGCAACAACAGTCCGCCATGAAAGCGCTAGAGAAAACGTCCTCTTCCCTTGAAAGCGGCGAACGGCGTGTGCCGAACTTCACGCTCCCGCCGCTGCCTCGGCTCGGCGGCGAGCTTCCGGCAGGACAAATCCCGTTGGCCCGGCTGCGCGAGCACTTCCAGGAAACCGCGACCTGGATGCCGCAGCTTCACACCAATGTCGATGGCATCGCCCAGGCGGTATTCACACTGCCCGATTCGCTGACGCGCTATCGCCTCAGCGCGGTCGCCCTGACCAAGGAAACGCGTATCGGCGTCGGGCGCTCGCATATCACCGCCGGTTTACCGCTTGCCGTGCAGGTGTTCGTGCCGCGCTTCGCCGTGGAGAAAGACCGCATCGAAGCGGTCGCGCTGATCCATAATCACACGCGTGTCGTGAGCGAATGCAGTTACGCCTGGGAGATCGCTGGCACCCTCGCGGAGTTTCCTAAGAGGCTCGAAGGCAAGATTCAGGTTCCCGCAAATGGCTCGGTCAAAGTTGTGCTGCCGATCGTGTTCGATGCCGTCGGCTCGGCAAAGATCATGTTCCGCGCGAACACGAGCCAGGACGCCGACGCCGAAGCACGCACGCTGCCAATCCACCCAATAGGCAAACCGATGGAAGTAAACGCCAACGACCCGATCGCCGCCGCTCCGCAGCCGAAGCCGGGCGTCAAACAGGTCGCCGGCAGCTTCATACGTGAAGGCCGCATCGCCCTGCCGGCGGGTTTCGTGGCCGACGAGATTCAGATCAGCCTGGCGTCGTCGAACATCGCGCAGGCGTTGCATGGGCTCGACTATCTCGTCGATTATCCCTACGGCTGCATCGAGCAAACGATGAGCCGCTTTCTGCCGGTGATCATGATTAAACATGCCATGCACGAATCAGGCGTGCAGCTTCAACCTGACATCGAAGCAAAGCTGCCCGATATTTTGGCCAAGGGATTGGAACGTGTCTACTCGCATCAGAACGCCAGCGGAAGCTGGGGCTGGTTCGGCGGCGATAGCCCGAACCTCAGCATGACGACCTATGTCGTCTACGGCCTGGGACGCTGTCAGGCCGCCGGCACGCGCGTCGATCCGCACGTGCTCAAGAAGGGCTGCGATTTCCTGCACGCTGAGTTGCGTAAGAACACGCAGGACTATGAACTGGCGGCGCGGGCTTGGTATTCGCTCGCCGCCGCTGGGCATGCCGATCGCAAGGAACTCGAAGCGTTTGGTCAGAAAATTCTCACGCGATCCGACATGACCGATACCGCATCCCGAACGGCCTTGGCATGTCGCCTGGCGGGCTTGCCGGCACTGAGCGAGCTACTCTGGAAGCAGGCGAAAGCGATGTCGCCGTGGGACACCGAATCGACGGCACTGCTGCTGAAAACGCAGATCGCGTTCGGTGCGTCTTATGCTAACTGCGAGCAAACTGCCAAAATGTTGTTGGCCCGCCGACAAGGCTCACGCTGGCATCACACGCGCGATACGTCCTGGGCACTCGAATCGCTCGCGAATATGATGGCCTACCTTCCCGCCAAAGGCACGTTGCGCGGCTTCCGCATCACGTCCGATGGCAAGACCATTCTCGACCTGGGCAAAGCCGATGCCAAGCGGTCGCTTTTCCAACGCATTAGGCTCACCGCAGATCAAATGCCCGCGAGGGAAGGATTGGACCTTCGCCTGCATGCCGACAGCGACGAGCCGATCTTTGTCGCCGTCCGCGCGGTCGGCGTGCAGCGCGAGATCGATCCGAAGGCGACCGGCACGCGCGTGCGCCTGTCGCGCCAGCTTGAAGCGCTCGACGGCAAACCGATCACCGGCCCGCTGACCATCGGTCAGGTCATCCGGGTTCGCCTTCGCCTCGATCTGCAAGGCGCGGAGGAATACCTGCTCGTTGAAGAGCGCCGCCCCAGCCTGTGCGAATTCGCCGATGACCGTATCACCGGCCTCGCGGCTCAATCCGCCGTGCACCAGGAGTTCCGCGACGACCGGCTGTGCGTCTTCTTCCGCAACCTCCCGCCCGGTGCGCACGAAATCGTCTACTACCTCCGTGCCGAGACGATTGGCCAAGCGACACACCTGCGCGGCATCGCCTTCCCAATGTACAACGAAAAAAACCGTGGCGAAACCGGCGGGGGTAAGCTGGAAGTGACGGGGACACGCTGAGCAGAACCTGTTTTGCCGCGACGCGCAGCGGAGCGCGAACATGGAACGCACCAACGTTACTTGTCCACATCCCACAGCATCATGCGGCCATTCTTGGTGAAGGTGAGCGCGGTCTTGCCATCGGGGGAGATTTGCGCGTCAATGTAACCGGAAATAGTTTTGAGCAGTTTACATTCAGGATACGAAAAAAAACGTACTACTCCGTCCGCGCATCCAGCGAGCAGCCTATCGCCCTTGGCATTTAACCGTATCGCGCGAATTCCAGATGATTTAAGGTCAAGCGTTCGACGCTCCATTCCGGTTGCAAAATCAAGATCAACGACCTTGCCTTCGCGATTGCAAAAAATAATCCCGGCAGCGTCTGGTGCCATCTTCGCACCTCCGATTCCAATATATCTCAATGGTTTGTGATCGCCTTTGTCATAGTTGAATCGAACCTCCAGTGTTTCCAAATCGCACACAAAGACCTCGTGTGCATCAACCAGTAGAAAATTTCTCCCATCCTTAGCAAATTCCATGGTGTTTGGATAAGGTGCCGTGCGTCGAACCTTGCATTCTTTGAGAAGCTTACCGGTTTGTGCATCCCATCGCTTAATGTTGGAATTAGAGTCGACAGTCAATATTTGGGAGTCATCCGGTGTCATGGAGTGCAGGAAGAAAGTTTCCTTGTTGTCGCCGGGAATCGCGCGAAGCTCTTTTCCTGTTGCGATATCCCAAAAAACGAGATCCCGGTCTTGTCCCGATGCAATCAGTGTTTTTCCGTCGGCAGAAAAACTGACGGTTCGTATTTCCTGTGTCGGGCGTTCATTCGCGGATTTGAATTGGCGAATAAGCGAGCCATCGGAAACATTCCAGAGTTGCAACCCTTTCTTCTTCTGGGAACTGATCACTGTTTTGGAATCAAGAGAAAATCGCGCCAATAGCACCTGGTCATCTGCTGCAGTGCCGAACGTGAGGCGCGGCGACGGTACGGCAACCTGATAGAAAATTCCCGCAGACGCTATGGTGACCAGTACCAACAACGCGAATTTCATGATGCAACTCCTCTCTGCGAAATGCACGCGGCCTTACTTATCCAAATCCCACAGCATCATGCGGCCATTCTTGGTGAAAGTGAGCGCGGTCTTGCCGTCGGGGGAGAATTGCACGTGGCCATAGCCCAGCATGCGTTTGATCTCTTTGCATTCGGGAAACGAATAGACGATGGTGTTGCCATGAAAGCCCGTCGTCATGATCTTGTCACCCTTGGGGCTAACGGCAAGGACGTGGATGTCGCCGTCTGGATTGATTTGGTAGCTTTTTCGCAGCTTTCCCGTGTCAATTTCGTATTCGGTAATTTTGCCGTCGGTGGTAGTAATCCACAAACCTTGGCCATCGGGCGACATAGCGAATCCACGAACAGCGTTGACGACTGGTAGCCGAAATTCGATTGGGCGAGTTGGTGGGTACTGCACGAAAGCAAATTTCATCTCTAGTTTCTCGAAATCCCAGACGGAAACATCGGTACCGCAGTCAAGCACGATGTACTTGGCATCTATTGAAAAAAAGATTTGCGCATCGCCAGCGCCGCCACGTGGACCTGTTTTCCGATAGTCGAGGTCTCGCAGCAAGTCGCCGCTTTTCGTCTCCCAGATGCGAAGCATCCCGCTCGCTGAGATTACATTCAAACCGTCCGGTGTAAACGCGATTCTACCCGTGGAAATTGTTGTGGCCGCAAAGGTACGGATTTCTTTTCCTGTTTCGGTTTCCCACATCGTTAATGGGAAATCTTGTCCGATTGCGAAGACGTACTTTCCGTCGGGAGAGATGCCGACTTTGCGAATTTCCTGCGTTTGCTTTTCAGAATTTGTCTTATAATCTCGAATCTGTTTTCCAGATGAAGTATCCCACAATCGAAGTAGGCTCTGGCTTGGAGCGCCAAAGACAGGACCACTTCGGTATCCGCGTGCCAGGATCGTTTTTCCGTCGCGTGAAAAAGCTGCGGGCGCAAACTGAGCAATGCCTGCGTCGCCAAACTGCAGACGAGGCGCAGGCGCGGTAACGTGATGAACGACGCCAAAGACCGCGACACCCGCCAGTACCAACAACGCGAATTTCATGATGCAACTCCGCATGGTTAGGGCAAAAAGGATCCAAGTCGAAGTTGAAGATCGCTGAAGCGAGTGTTCCGATTGTTGATGTTGTCTCGGTAATAGATGTATTCGGCGGATTCAAGATGATCGATCACATTGGTCGGCGCACGTCTGGCTGTCCAATTCCATGGTATCGTGTGATACGCGATCGGAAGCAATTCGCGCCATGGATCGAACAACAGTACAACTGGGTCCGCAGCAGGGGACAGCCATGGCGAGGTAAGCTGAATGGCGTAATTTCGTGGTCGGACAATCACGAAATTGTGCTGTAGGATTACAGTGCTGTTGGCCTGTCCGAAGTCGAATTCCAAGTAGGTGTTAGCTGGGTGCTGTCGGTCTCGGATAACTGTATGAATCCAGGCCATCATAGCCCCAGTCCAGTCGGCACACCAGGGATGCGAGAATCGGTTCTGCCATTCAAAAGCATTGGCGACATAGTTTCGAGTCCCAAGCTCAGGACGAGCACCGGGGTGGGTTCGCAGGAATAGATCGGTCATCCGAATTAGGTCGTCGGCTGTGCGGTTCGCCATCGCCGCCACATCGGCATTGACAATCGCCACGCCTGCGGGCGGATTGTTGATGACCATGTTGTAGATACGGTTTACTAGGCCTTGCTTAAGGTTCACGAGGTTGGCGCGAATATTAATTCGCGCAAGCTGGGCCGCAGTGACGTAAGCGCGACGGTAGGCCGGATTGCCTGTCATCGCAGGGATATAAACGGAATTATCTACTAGCACCCCAAAATACACTGGTGCCACCGCATTTGGTACAACCACCGGAATTTCGTTCAGTCGATAACGAACGTCGACGAAAGCAATCGCGCGCCGAACGATATAGGTGTCCGTTTCTCCCGAAATGTCGAGATCATCCCGAATGGTTGGTGCCACGAGCGGATTCGGCTGCGCAACGAAGAACTCCTCGCGAACCGCCGCTGCCAACACTGGTTCGAGGCGTGGCAAGGCGGTGATTATCGGCGCATTGACGTACGGCGGGTTGAGCACGAACGCGGGGTTCGCTTGCTCCACGCCGGGGGCCGGGGCGTTCGGGATCGCCGCCAGGTCCGTCAGGTATTGCTGCCAGGCGTCGGCCTTGGCGGTTTGCCACGCTGGCAACGCGGCATTGGCGGTCGCCAGGAATTGGAATAGCTGGCTGTACTCCAGGCCCCATTGCAGCGTGTTAATCGACGACAGCGCCGCTGCGTAGTTGTCCCACGCGGTCTGCTCCGCCTGACGGAAGGCCAGCTGGGCAATGTATTCTTCCGTAAAAGCGGCTGCCCATGCGGCTTCTTCATCGGAGTGGTACTGCGTATTCGCGCCGTTCAATTCCGCATCAAACGCGGCACTGCCGGCCGTCAGCGTCGGCAGATAGGTGGCGCTCGCCGCCTGTTCCGCCGATTGTTGCACCGCCACGGCATTCGCCAAATCGGTGTCGCGCACGGCGCCAAACGTCGTCTCGGCATTGAGCAGATCGGACTCGGCAGTTACCCAAGCGGCCTGCGCGACGGCATCGCTCGGATCGGCCAACGCGATCAATTTGGCGGCATCGCGGGCAGTGATAAACGGGGCGACGGCGGTGTTGTAGTCGCCGTTGATGATGAGCGCGGCCGCATCATACTGCGCCGCCGCGGCGTCGATTGCCGACTGCAGGTCGGCGCTCGGCACATCCGTTGTCGTCGAATAGGCTTCCAGCGC
>CAMAUE010000008.1 GCA_945861245.1 Singulisphaera sp. GP187 | reverse complement strand
CATGCAGACCTCGCAGAAGGCAATCGTGTTCCGGTGCAGTGCTTCAGCGATGGGCATGATTTCCCGCACGACGCTTTTCGGGATCGTCGCGCCAGGTCGCTGCAACAGACCGGCGAAAAACCCAAGTTCGACCGAAACGAGTTCAGCATTTTCGTTGATCTTGCGCATTAATTCGGCAAGGCGGGGATCGGGAAGGCGGTCAGCCCAATTGATAGACATGGGGTCACCTATCGGTTAGATCGGGCCGACGCGGAGCAAAGCAACGGGATAGGTGGACCGTTGCCGCTCCGCGCCGTTCAGCGGGTAATTATGCCGCTGCCCGATGGAATAATTGTATTAGCCGATCTTTCGTGCCACGTCTTTTGCCGCTTCCACGTCGTGACCTGCGTACATGGCGCTCATGTCTACGCTCGAATGGCCCAGCGCGGCGCGGGCGTGTTCCAGGCCCATCTCGCGGGAAAAAGCAAGGCTCGCCGAATGGCGAAGCTGATGGGTGTGCCATCGTTCGATGCCGACGCGCTTGCACGTCTGCCGGATTGCCCGATTGATGCCGCCGACCTCGAAGCGTTCGCCGGGCCGACGTTTGCCGTTCGCTTTGCGTTTCTCTGCCAGGCGTTTGGCGTGCGACGGGTACAACGGGGTTTTGCGGTTCTCACGACGCTCGGCTTGGATCAATTCTTCCTGTGCAGCTGGGCTAAAAAGGTAGGCATCAATCCTCAAGCCGAGATACTTGCGAATGATGGCTTGTGCCCGGGGGCCGATGGCAATCACACGCTCTTTGCCGCGCCATAGACCTTTGTGCCGTTCGGGGCGATAGAGCCAAATGTCGCCGGTCATGTCAAGGTCGCTGGCGCGCATGATGACTGCTTCCCCGCAACGCATGCCGGTGAGCAGTAGGATTTGCACCACGTCGCAAACGATGGGGGGAAGGTGGGGTAAGGTGTCCTCGACAATCGCCGTCGAGATAGGCTTGACGGGTTCGGTTTCGCGTGCGGCGGATCGGCCACGACGCAAGCCGCCAACGGTTGCAAGGCCATGATGAACGCTCGCCGGAATCAGTTCATTGGACGATGCCCATTTGAATACCAGCTTGACGCGATTGATTTGCTTGTTCGTGGTAGTGCGAGCCAAGCCGAGATGACGTTTGCTCTTTTCACGGCTTGCGCGTTCCTTATCGGTCATCCACGAACCCGTGGTCATCACGGTTCGGAGTGTTTGCAGCGCAACTGGGCCGAACTCACTGGCGCTTGTGTTGCCGTAAAGTCGGCAGAGTGGACGAAAGGCGTCGCTGCACACACCGACCTCTTTTGTCGGTTCCTTACTGACTGGATCGACATAGTAGCTTTTGGCATGTTCGAGGAACTTGAGAACCAACTCGTCGATACTCAGGTCTTGCCGGTGGTCGGTGGGCATCCGTCCATCATTGGCGCGGAGTTGAGAAAGCAGGCGTTCATATTCCGCCTTGCTCTCTGTGCTGCCGTATTTGCCGGGCAGGATGACTTCCGTGCGGGTTCCATCGGCTCGATAAAACGAGACGGCGGCGCGGCCAGTTGCGGAATTTTTGCGATACGTGGGGATTGTGGATCGGGGACGTGCCATAGGTGCGGTTCCTCAAGGCAAAACGTTTTGTAGAACATTTTGCAGAATTCGAGGATTTCAACCGCACGTCTGACCATCAGACGGTAAACATAACTTGTTTCGGCTATCGGGTTTATGTCAATCGGGGTGAGAGGATTTGAACCTCCGACCTCCTGGTCCCGAACCAGGCGCTCTAATCCAAGCTGAGCTACACCCCGTCCATCGGGTAAGGATAGCGAACGGGTTGACTTTGTCAACGCCAACCGACGCCCGTGGCAACGAAAAGACACTCGCTATCGGTTCGTGGTTCGCGCGGGCGTCAACTCATCGTGGCGATCGGGACCGAACCGAGCACCACGAGTTGGTCGCAGTGGATTTCCAGGGCGCTGAGGGCTCGTTTCACTTTGGGGTCTTCAATATGGCCCTCGAAATCGACGAAGAACATGTATTCGTTCTTGCCCGAATCGCCCGTCTTGGCGGGGAACGATTCGATCCAGGTCAGGTTCAGTTTGTTGGATTTGAAAACATCCAACGCCTCGACCAGCGAACCAGGATTGTGCGGGACTTTGAACATCAAGGCCGTCTTGTCGGTTCCGGACCGGGCGGCTTCGTGATGGCCGATGACGGCGAATCGCGTCTCGTTGTGCGGATAATCTTCGATATCGCTGAACAAATTGCGTAAGCCGTATTTGACACCGGCCTGGCGACTCGCAACGGCAGCCGCACCTGGTTCCTGTTGCGCCAACTGAGCGGCAACGGCGGTGCTCGAAACCTCCTTCAAATCGGCATGCGGCAGATTCTTGCTCAACCAATTTCGGCACTGGGCTAGCGCCTGGGGTTTACTATACACCCGACGAATCTGCTCCTGATCGCAGTTTGCGAGCAAATTATGGTGGATTCGCAGGCGAACCTCCGCACAGATTTTCAGGTGTGGTAAACGCATGAACATGTCGAGCGTATCAGAGACGCCGCCGTCAGTCGAGTTTTCGAGCGGCACGACGCCGTAATCGACATGGCCGCGATTAACTTCTTCAAACACGGACATGATGCTGCCGACACGCATATATTCGACGGCATGCCCGAAACGTTCGACGGATGCCAAATGGCTGTAACTGTATTCCGGGCCAAGGTATGCGACTTTAATGATCTTTTGTAATGCCCGCGAACCGCTGATAATTTCGCGAAAGACGGCACGGATGGTGATTTCGTCAAGCGGCCCCTTGTTGGCGTCGATGACGTTCTTGAGCACTTCCTCTTCTCGGACAGGAGCGAAAACATCGGAACTGGTCTCACTCTTCAGTTTACCGATTTCGCCCGCCGCAGCTGCGCGTTCGTTTACCAGCTTGAGAATGTGCAAATCGAGTTTGTCGATTGTGGTTCGAAGAGACTTCATCTGAGCGAGTGTCTTCGCGGAAATGGCCGGCTCGTTGTCTTTTTTGGGCGCCATGGCGTCTCTCAACCAAGGTTGGAAATAGTTGGGTAGTTTGGGTTCATATTAGACGGGCAAGCTACATCAGTCAACCATCAAATATCCAGATTCCCGTCATTTCGAGGTTTCTTCTTACAGGTTTTTTCGTAATTGACCAGCGTCATCGACAGAATTTACTGGCGGCTGTCAATTTGGCAGCGAAAAACGACCATTCCATCAGAATGAAACTCTTGCTTTTTGGTGACAATTTAGCTGTAACTTAAAACCAAATAACAGGTTACCGTCAACGCACGGAAGCCGAAATCAGCGGCACGGAGTTTGCATCCTGATAGGTTGAGTGTGTCGTTAGCCGCTTGCGAGTTCGGCTGACATGTCAACGAAACTTGAATCGCTTCAATGGCATGACGCTCCACGTCGAAGGTTATACGAGGCGGTGCGTCGTGCTACATTAGATCAATTGATTCAGTAGCGCACGCATGCAAAACAGTGAAGTACCGGTCGAAAGGGACCTATTCATGGCTGAAGAAAAAATCATTGGCATCGACCTCGGCACAACCAACTCCGTCGTCGCCGTTATGGAGGGCGGTGAAGTCAAAGTCATCGCCAATCAGGAAGGGCATAGGATCACGCCCAGCGTCGTCGCGTTTACTGACAAAGGCGAACGCCTCGTTGGGGATCCGGCCAAGCGCCAAGCCGTTACCAATTCCCGGCGAACGATCTATTCCATCAAACGCTTCATGGGCCGACGCCACAGCGAAGTGCAGTCGGAAGAGAAACTTGTTCCCTACAAGGTCGTCGGCGGCGAGCAAGAGCTTGTGAAGGTTGACATCGATAGCAAGGACTACACGCCGCCGGAAATCTCGGCGATGGTCCTGCGCAAGCTCAAGGAAGCGGCGGAAGCGTACCTCGGCCATACGGTTCGCAAGGCGGTCATCACCGTGCCAGCGTACTTCAACGACGCTCAGCGCCAAGCGACGATGGATGCCGCCAAGATCGCCGGCTTCGACACCGATTGGGAAATCGAAGACCCACAGACCGGCAAGAAATCGAAACAGCGGATGCGCATCATCAACGAGCCGACCGCCGCTTCGTTGGCGTACGGCCTCGAAAAGAAGAAAAACGAAAAGATTGCCGTGTTTGATCTCGGTGGCGGCACGTTCGACGTCTCGGTTCTCGATGTCAGCGACGGCCTCTTCGAAGTTAAATCCACCAACGGCGACACGCACCTCGGCGGCGACGACTTCGATCAAGCGCTGATCGATCACGTTGCCGCCGAGTTTCAGAAAAACCACGGCATCGATCTACGCAAAGACCCGATGGCACTGCAACGCTTGAAAGAAGCGTGCGAGCAAGCCAAGAAGGACCTCTCGCAGCAGACGCAGACCGACATCAATCTGCCGTTCATCACCGCTGATGCCACCGGCGCGAAGCACTTGCAGATGACGATTGCACGCTCGCAATTTGAACGTATCGTCGAGCATTTGATCGACCGTTGTCGGGGCCCTGTGCTGACGGCAATGAAAGACGCGGGCTACAAAAATTCCGATATCGATGAAGTCGTTCTCGTCGGCGGCATGACGCGCATGCCACGCGTGCAGCAGATGGTGAAGGAGATTTTCGGCAAAGAGGGTCACAAGGGCGTGAACCCCGATGAAGTCGTCGCGATCGGGGCGGCGATTCAGGGCGCACAGCTGTTACTCGGCAGCGCGTCGAAGGTCATCCTGCTCGATGTCACGCCGCTCTCGCTCGGCATCGGCGTTGCCAGCGGCGAGATGGTCAAAATCATCGAAAAGAACACGACGATCCCTGTGCGCAAGATGCGCGAGGATTTCGTCCGCCAGCCCGATCAGGCGACTGCGGTCATCCCGGTCTTCCAGGGCGAACGCGCGATGGCGACGGATAACCGCTTGCTCGGCGAGTTCAACCTGCAAAACCTGCCGCCTAGTCGTACCGGTAATCCGGGACAGATCATCGTGACGTTCGACATCGACGTCAACGGCATCCTCAAAGTCTCGGCTCAAGACAAGGAAAGCGGTAAAGAGGCCGACATCCGCATCGAACGTTCGAGCGATCTCAGCAAGGAAGACGTGGAACGGATGCGCAAGGAAGCCGAACTGAACGCCGACACGGATAAGCAAAAGCTCGAACTCGCGCAAGCCAAGGATTCGGGCGAGCGGTCCATCCGCGAAGTTGAACGCTTGTTGGATACGCACGGCAGCAAGATCAGCGACAGCGACAAGGCGCCGATCACCGCAGCGATCGACAAAGTCAAGGAAGCATCGAAAGGCACCGATGCTCAAGCAATCCGCCAGGCAATGAGCAGCCTGCAAGCCGCCGCCCAGGCGTTGGCGAAATTCGCGTCCGAAGGCGGTGCCCCCGGCGGTGCCGGTGCAGCCGCGCCGGCCAAGCCGAAGGATGATGTCATCGACGCGGAGTTTGAAGAGAAGAAGTAAATCCCAAGCCAGCAGGCGACGAAGGAGCCTGCGCGGGTTCAAACCCGCGCGGATAAAACCCGCGCAGGCTCCTTCGTCGCCTGCGGGCTTGTCATACAATATCTCCAACCGATTCCGCGGTCCCACCTGGAGATAGATGCCATGCCGCATTGCCATCGCTTTCGTTCCACGCCGATCACACGCCGCGAAATGTTGCAAACCTGCGCCAGCGGGTTTGGTGCTGTCGCGCTCGCCGCGCTTTGTGCCGAGCAAGCGCAACCACAGGTCATCGGCACGCATCATCCAGTTCGGGCGAAGAACATCATCTTCCTGTACATGGACGGCGGCGTCAGCCAGGTCGATTCGTTCGACTATAAGCCCGCACTCGAACGCTATCACGGTCAAGACCCGCACAGCGTCCTTCGCGTTGAACCAACGCAGTTCAACAACATCGGCCGCGTAATGAAATCACCCTGGCGTTTCCGCCAATATGGCCAATCGGGAACCTGGATCAGCGATTTGTTCCCGCATATCGCCCAGCAAGCCGACGATTTGGCCATCGTGCATTCAATGACCTCGCGCTTCTCCGAACACACCAGCGCAAACTACTTCCTCCACACCGGCAGCGGCTTGCAGGGCCGACCGAGCATGGGTGCCTGGTGCAGCTACGGCCTCGGAAGCGAGAATCGCAACCTGCCGGGCTTCATCATCCTTAACGGCGGCCTGGTTCCGCCGGGCGGGTTGGACAACTTCAACAGCGGCTTTCTGCCCGCCGCGTATCAAGGCTCGGTATTTCGTCCGAGCGATCCCGCCGTCTCCAACATCCGCCCGATTGAGACAACCCCCGACCACCAGAACCAGAAATTGGCACTGCTTCGTCAACTCGACCGCGCAGCTCAGGATCGCGGCGGCCGAGTGGACGAAATCGAATCCGCCATCGCCAATGCCGAGACTGCATTTCGCATGCAAGCCGCCGTGCCCGAACTCATGGACCTCAGCGGCGAATCGAACGCCACCAAAGCGATCTACGGCGTCACGTCAACGAACAACGGCACGCGCATCTTCGGCACGCAATGCCTCGTTGCGCGTCGGCTTGTTGAACGCGGTGTGCGCTTCATCGAACTGACCTGCCCGAACCTCGGCCACGATCGCTGGGATCAGCACGGCAACCTACGCCGCGGCCATGAGGACAACGCCCGCGCCGTCGATCAACCAATCGCCGGGCTGCTGCGCGATCTGAAAACGCGCGGCCTATGGAACGATACGCTCGTCGTCTTTACCGGCGAGTTCGGGCGCACGCCTTTCGCACAGGGCGGCGATGGCCGGGACCATAATCCGTGGGGCTTCAGCATGTGGTTCGCCGGCGGCGGTATTCGCGGCGGCGTGTCGTTCGGCGCTACCGACGAGTTCGGCTACAAAGCCGTCGAAAACATCCGCGAAATCCATGACCTTCACGCTACCATGCTCCACCTCCTCGGCGTCGACCACACCCGCCAAACCTTCCGCTTCGGCGGCCGCGACATGCGCTTGACCGACGTGCACGGCGACGTGATCCACGAGGTGCTGGCGTAGTGTTTGCGTTAAGCCGCTTTCCTGGTTTCCGCTTGCGGCTTAGCGCTCGCGCGGGATGTTCCGAGCGCTAAGCCGCAAGCGGAATACACAAACGCGACCCGTTCGCCTGTACCGATCAACTGCTCCAACACGATGCGCGGAACGGAATGGATAACAACCACCAACCCATGAGACCACGCCATGAAGCCGCTTCTTCCGCTCGCTTTACTCTTTGCGTTGGCCCCGTCGCTTCATGCCCAGGCGGTACTCGACATCTTGCCACAGGACGCCGCGGCGGCGATTGCGATTCGCGATCTCGATTCGCTGCTCAAGAAAGGCGACAAGTTTCTCGACGAAACGCAAATCAAGATGCCGCTCAGGCCCAGCAAGCTTTTCGAGGAAGCCAACAATTTTCTCGGCATCCGCGGCGGACTCAATCGCAAAGGCTCAGCGGCGATCGTGCTGATGAGTCCGCCCGGCAAGGAACGCATCGGTCTACAGCATCTCGAAAATCTGCTCGTGCCTGTCATCCCCTATGTCAACGCCGACGAGATGGCCGACAATTTTGGCATCGCCAAAGGCAAGCTGCCGTTGAAAACCGTGCATGTGACAAAAGGCGGCATGCTTCGACACAATGCCATGCGCACGAAGGACCATTTCTATCTTTCCAGTTCGTCCGAGACGCTGCGCCGGATTTTGCGCAGCAAGTCGCTCGCTGACGATCTCACGCCGGAACAGCGTAAGCCGTTCAATGAGAGCGATATCGTCATTCACCTGGGGCGTTATTTTTGGGAGAAGGAGGTCGCCGAGGTTCGCCTCGTTGAAGACCTCATGAGACACAATCCCGATCTGCGCGACGACGGCTACGCCAAGAGGCTTGCTGGCGCCATCACCGAGATACGCAACGCCGTGCTCGGTTTTCGCATCGACGACGGGCTGGACGCGCAACTGCTGGCGACCTTCCCCAAGGGCGGCACGGGCGAGAAGCTGCTGGCATCGCTGCGTGATCGCCGACAGCCATCGAGTTTGCAGGGCCTACCGGACGGCAACGTGCTTTTCGCCCAGGCCGCCTCGGGCGACGCCGACGAGCAGGCGTTTCTCGCCAAAGTCATGTTTCATTTCCTGATCGACATCGCGCTGATCGACAATCGCGTCATCGCTCCGATCGATCGGCTGCACTATCTCGGCGTGCTCCACGAAGTTTGGCGCCAACTCAAGAGCAATCGCCTCGCGGTGTATCAGAACGCCGACGAACCGAAGCATGGCCTGTTCAGCGCCGTTGCGATTCTCGACACCGACGATGCACCGCGGTTCTTGCGCGATCTGAAAGCGCTGCTCAAAATGGGCCAGGCCGATTCGCTGGACTGGACCAAGAAGGAAACAGCCGAGGAAATCGACATCGCCAAACTCGTCAAGCAACTGGAAAGCAATATCTACAAGATTCGCCAATCCGCCACGACGCGGCTAGCGCTGATCGGCGAACGATCTGTGATTCATCTGCAAAAAGCCGTCGATACCAAGTCGCTCGATCTCGAATCGACGCGCCGTGTCGAGGGCCTGCTCGTTCGCATCCAGAACGAGGCAGCGGAGCGCCGTAAACTGCTCTTGGATGTCAAAGCCAAGCCGCTCTTTCCCAATCCCAAGCTTACCTATGTCGCGAACGGCGAGAAGCGCGACGGCGTTTCCCTGGACATCATCCAGGTCGTTCTACCCGGCGGCGAGAAAGCGAGGACCAAGCAATACGCCGATCTGTTCGGACCCGACTGGGACAAACTCCGCATCGGCGTCGCAGGCAAGCAGATCATCATCATGCTCGGGTCGGACGCGCGACTCTTCGACGAGTGCATGCGAAACGTGACGAAGGGAACGCCGGGCCTCGTCGCGGGCAAACGACTCGCACGCTTTCATGAACAGGCCAACGCAAGCCGGCTGTTTGAGCTGCACGTCGGTCTTGAGGGTGTGATGCGATTGGTGACGCAAAACGCCGGGATCGGCCCGCCGTCGGAGTTGACGTCGATGGCGTTGACGCTTGGCTCGCAATCGCTGCACGTGCAAACGCGCATGCCGGCGTCGGAGATCCGCGTCATCGCAAAGAAGGTGCAAGGCGCGAACGAGTAAGAGTTCGTTTGTTTACGATTAGCGCCCGCGCGATGCCGTGCTGGCGAGGCATCCAGCAGGCGCTAAACGTGGTAGAAGATTTTTGAGGGGCGCGTCAATATTGACGCGCCCGACAAAAGTCGTTTGTTAGCCCGACGCGCAAGCGAGGGACACGCAAAACCCCTCGCTTGCGCGTCGGGCTAACGGGCCAAATCGACTTTTGTCGGCGGCGTCAATATTCCGCAGCGAACAGCGAATAATAGGCACAACGGCGAAACCTCCTCGTTCGTCGTTTTTTCCGAGGATCGAGCGCTACTCATGTTTGCGGTGACTTGTATCTGTGGCAACACATTCGCGGCAAGCAGCGAGGGCGACACGATCCGCTGCCCCGCATGCGATCGTCGATTGGACCGCGCCACGCTCTTGCCGATCGAGCCGGATTTCAGCGACGATGCTCCGCCGGTTCTTCCCGAAGGCGAGCTTCGCCTGCGTGATGACGAGATTATTCGCGGCGAAGAAATCGACCCACGCTTCGTTTGGCACGATCACGGGCCAGAGCCTTATGCACTCACGCCAGGGCCGGAGAAGCCGGCGACATCGCACCCTGTCAACCCGAATGCGCATTCGTTCTATGGAGCGATCGGCATCGTGGCGCTCAAGCAGCGAGCATCATGTCTTACGTTCGGTCCGAACAAACAATGGGCGTTGGCGGGCCTGGGCGACGATGTGCAGATACTCAACATGCAGGCCGGCGAATTGGCGGAGGTGTTTCACGAGCATCGGCATGACATCACAAGCGTGGCTATCGCTTCGGACGGGGTCGTCGCGCTATCGGGCGACGAGGCGGGCAACCTGCTGTGTTGGGATCTGCCTTCGCGCGGAATCTACAAGCGCTGGCTTGGCCCAACATGCGCGATTCACGCCGTCGCCATCTCACGCGACGCCACCCTGGCGGTGAGTGGCGGCGCCGATGGTGTGGTGCGGTTTTGGCCCATGGTTACCGACGCCGGTGCGGCATCGACACTGCCTCACGTTGAACCGTGGGATGAGCCGATCACGGCCCTGGCGTTTTCATCGAACGGTTCGCTGCTTTTCATCGGCGGTGGCGAAGGACGCGTCGAGGCCTGGCCGATCGGTGTCAACGGATTGCGCCGCCGATTCTTTGGCGCGGCCGGTGCAATCACATCCTTTCACAACGATGGGCAACATCTGACAACCACGGCGACCCCAATCGCCCGGGACACCCTTTTTCATCCGCGAGTCTGGAATTGGGAATTGAATACCGGCACAGCATCCGAGGCATTTCAGCCGTCGAGTCTGCCGCGATGTATGCCGTCGTGCGCGATGCTCGATCACACTGGGAAACGCTTGATTGTCGCGGGGCGATATTCGCGCTTTGAACTTGGGCATTATCTCCCGGGTCGAGCCTTGGTCGCCGATCTGGCGAAGGATTTTCGCGACGGGGTCGCTGACTTTCTCGGGCTGGGAGGCAAAAGTGAGTCGTTTGGCGAACGCTTGCTACCCGATGCCCAGCCGGCGCTCGAAATCTGGAGTCTGACGACGGGCCGGCTGCTATTCGCCTATGACAACGTGCGTGGCCCAATCGAACAAATTGCCGTCTCGCCAGAGCACACGCGATTGCTTGTCTCGCTCGCCAACGGCCATGCTCAAGTCTTCGCCATGCCGGCAGACGTTTGAATACGCGAGTGGTCCTTGCCGGTGCGACCAGCGTCCATTTCTTCCGTGGGCCATTCCTGCCAGCGATTGCTCATACGCCAGAATTTCAGCGGGTTCTCGTAGACAAGCTTGCGAATGGTGGTCTCGGGATGCCCGCGGCGGCGCAGCTCCAGCATCAATTCCGGCACCGCCATCGGGTCGGATCGGCCCCAGTCGCCGGCGGAGTTCGCCATGATCCGCTCCGTACCGACCATCTCGACGATGTCCGCAGCGCGTTGCGGCGTGCATTTCGTCGTCGGGTAGAGCGTCATCGCACACCAGAAGCCGTTGTCCAGGGCCAGGCGAACCGTGTGCTCCTCGACATGGTCGATCAGCACGCGCTCGGGGTTCACGCGGCGATCGCTCTTGAGCATGTCGATAATCATGCGAGTGCCTTTGTACTTATCCTCCAGGTGCGGCGTGTGGATGAGGATCAGTTCGTTGGTCTTCATCGCCAAATCGACGTGCTCTTGGAAGATGATTGACTCGTTGCGCGTGTTCTTGTTCAATCCAATCTCGCCGATGCCGAGCACGTTCGGCTTGTCGAGGAATTCGGGGATCATCTGGATAACGCCGCGCGAGAGTTCGACGTTCTCGGCTTCCTTGGCGTTGATGCACAGCCAGGAGTAATGCTTGATGCCGAACTGGGCGGCCCGCATGGGTTCGACGTTGGTGAGATGGTGGAAGTAATCGCGAAACCCTTCAACGGACCCGCGATCGAACCCAGCCCAGAAAGCCGGCTCGGAGACAGCGGCACAACCGGAGAGAGCCATGCGATGATAGTCATCGGTCACGCGCGAGATCATGTGAATATGGGGGTCGATGTAGGTGGACATGGCAATGGACTCCTTGTGAATTCTATTTTGTACCAGCTTAGGCCACCAATGCGTAGAGCCATGCCGCCAAGGTGTGGGGCCATTCCGCACGTGCTGCTGATTTCAGAGCGATTGCGGAGTACCATCTTTCCTGCCTCGATCTGCAGGTGCAGGACCGAACGCGACTCCTATTCACGGTACGAGAACGCAAGTCAATCACAATTCCATTGTCGCCGATTTTGCTCGCGAAGGCAAGGAATCTCACGAGGTACCATCGTGGCGACCGAGATCCGCGTTCGGCCGTTTTACTTGTGGTTATCGAGTAAGTTTCGACGTGAATTAGGTTGTCCAATCAAAATGAACATGCTCTCCGGAAAAGTCTAAGCCTGGGCTCGCGTCAACTACCTCTTCGGCAGCACGGGGTGGCGATTCAATCTCTACAACTGGCGCGGTTTGCAGACCGATGGCTACCTCTTCAACGTCAACCGCACGCAATATATGATCGCAAACTATCAGGCCGTTGCCGCGCAGAAGTAAAGTCCCGTATTGCAGCTTAGAGTTCGCATAACTCTTTGCGAACGCTTAGGCGAAAGCAGAAATCAAACCTGGCCTTTCGTTATTTCCCACAATTCATAAAATATATCCATGAACCATTGGCTCGGCGAAGTAACCGAACCTATTTTTGTTGGATCCCCTGTTGAGTGAACCGGAAGATGCGCAAGAAACACCTACGTACTGCCGCTAAACGACGCCGTAAAGCATACAACCACAAATCCCCGTGGCGCCGCAAGAAATGTGATCGCCACAAGCATGGCAATGCGTAATCGGATTTGTTAGCCAGACGCATGCGACTGCGAAGCGTTGCATCGTTTGCGATTCTGGCTATGGCCGTACCAAGTAATATGTCTGGTTACGAATTGGCGAGCCATGCGTTGTTGAGGGACCAATACAGTATTTGGACCGGCTCAACGAGAAATAAATCGCCCACGGCCCGGCTTCGTCAAAGGCTGCACCTCACCCAGACAAACGCGAATAGACTGAGCCCGCTCCAAGCGCCACCGCCGATAAGCCTCGGCTCATCACCCCCGCCAACGACGGTGCTGCTGAGCGCTTCCAAAAACACCGGCAGCGCAGCGTATGCTTCAAGCGGAGAAATTGTCCGGTCAGAGCCTGAGCGCCAGCGAAGGGCCATGTCGCGCCATTTGCTGGCGCTCAGGCTCTGAAAACGCGAAAACCTCTACCGCTGGTAGTATAACACGCCAACAACAACACAGCTAAAACCACTCCGAAAACGTTCGTCCCGCCCTCCCACGGTAGAACCGCAATCGGAGCGTCTGGGATAACGAATCCGAAGGCGCGGCAAGCGCCAGTGCGCCGCGCCATAAATTCGCAAGCTACACCGGTCGCGTCGCGATCGCCTTGCGGATGATCGCCAGCACGTCTTCGCGCTCTTTGCCGACGATCGGCAGGCGTGGGGCGCGGGTCGTCTCCGCGCCATAGCCACATTCCGCCGCGGCGAGTTTGATGTATTGCACGAGCTTCACGTGCGTGTCAAGATGCAAGAGCGGCGTGTACCAGCGATAAATCTTCAGGGCTTCCGCGTACTTGCCTGCGCTGGC
This sequence comes from Singulisphaera sp. GP187, assembly GCA_945861245.1. Taxonomy (GTDB): domain Bacteria; phylum Planctomycetota; class Planctomycetia; order Gemmatales; family Gemmataceae; genus SIAQ01. Next base: position 53,937 of record CAMAUE010000008.1, on the reverse strand, counting down.
GAGTTTCCACACCGCTACCGATTCATGTGGGAAGGCGTTGACCAGGCCCGACACCCAGCCGACGCTGCCGAGCATCACACTCTCAAGCACCAGATCGTCCACGCCGCTCATGATGATGTAGCGGTCGCCCGTGAGGTTGATGATGTCGGTGATTCGCCGCACGTTATCTGACGATTCCTTGATGGCAACGAGCGTCTTCTCGTCGGCAAGCTCGACGAACATTTCCGGTTTGATGTCCACGCCATAGGCCGGCGGATTGTTGTAGACGAGGATCGGCAAATCGGTTGCACGAGCGACGGTGCGGAAGTGGGCCAACGTCTCGCGCGGGTCGGCCTTGTAGATCATCGCTGGCAAGACCATCAGGCCATCGACGCCGAGCTTCTTCGCGTCTTCCGCATATCGGCAGGCGAGTCGCGTCGTTGTCTCGGCCACGCCGGTGACGACTGGGATTCGGCCACGAATCTGCGTGATGGCGGCACGGAGCACGTCCAGCTTCTCCGCGTATTCGAGAGCCGTGTTCTCGCCGACCGAGCCAAGCATGATCATGCCGTGCATGCCGGCGGCGAGCATTTTCTCCAAGTGCTCGCAGGTGGCGGGGAGGTTAAGCGATTGATCGGCGTGAAACTGCGTCGTTGCCGCGGGATAGATACCGGTCCAGGTGGGTTTCATGTGCGGTTCACTTTCGGAGATTTTTGGGGTGAGGCAATTGATGATTTAGGATTGATGATTGCCGATTGAATACGTAACAGCAATCGGTGCAACTGTAACAATCATCCATTCTACGAATCGGTCCAGGCGACGATAAATTGCGGATGCCCGAGCGGATCGATTTTTTTCTGTAGCTGGAACTTCTTACTCAGGACTTGGGACGCAGTCCAGCCATCTGCGGGCGGAACCGACACGTAGCCTTCCGGCGTGTGCCGAAGTATCTCGAATTGCAGTTGGCCGTCGCGAACATCGACGAGCCAATATTCGCTCATGCCGGCCTTCCAATAAAGCTCACGCAGCAATACGGTGTCCTTTTCGACGGATAATTTGCTGACGACTTCAAGCACCAAATCGGCTGTTCCTTCCAAGACCATCACGCCCTGGCCTGGTTTTTCGACGAGAACCAGCCGGCCTGATCGAACGGTGTCCCAGGTAAAGAACAATCCGTCCGGCTCCGAACTCAGATTCGCTTCGGCGTTCTTGAGGAGCATGCGATCCGGCACATAGCGCCCAGATGCGGCTTGCTGGACGACGTTCGCAATGGCGAGATCATATGCCGCCTTGACCTGGTTGTGCGTGAAGAATTCTTCCATGGTCAGGTCTACCCAGATTCCCGTATCGAGAAATGCTATCTCGCCCTGTTCAGGCGTTTCGTCGGAAAGCCGCCAACGGCAGAACGATTTCAGGTCGTCCACCCAATTGGGAATGACGAGACTGCCTTGAAGGAAGACCTTCAGGCGTTTCGGCGGGCTTTCCATTGTTGCCGGCATAAGGAACTCCACAGAGGACGGATATACCCATTGTTGCTCAACGCCGACCTCCAGGCAAGAGCTACTTCGTCTCCACCGTCACCGCCAGGACGATCGGGGCCGATTGGTCTGGCCCTTTCACGAACTCGATTGCCCGCAATTCCGCATCGCGGCCTGGCGTGATGCTCAAGTATCGCATCTGCTGGCTGCGCATCATGAACGCGAACTCCGACCTGGGCACATCGACTTTGCGGATGTAGTCGGCGAAGTGCTCGCCGTTTTTCAGGGCGTGGTCTTCGGTCTTGCCATCCGCGTAATGCAACCGCACGATAAGTGTCACACCGCCTTCTTTGCCATACGGGAAGCCCCAACCGCTGACGCCGCTGAGGAGATGGATCGCGCGAGCCGGCATGTTGCAATCGAGCTTTGCCGACTTGGGCATCGTCGCCGACACCGGGCCGTTCTTGCTGTAGAGCATGATCGCATTGGGCCTGGCGGTTTTGAGCGGATCGACAAAATGGAACGGCACGCCCTTGACCATTCGCGGCGACCAGTCCGGCAGAATCAATCGCTCGACCGTCGCATCCTTCGAGAAGAACATCCCCTGCGTGCTGTCGATCGTCGCGGCTTTGTCGAGCAGGATCGGCACGAATTTACCACGGGCGGTAAGGAATGTCAGCAGGTCGATCAGTTCGTCCTGTTTGGCGACTTTCTCGAAGCCCTCCGGCATCAACGATTTCGTCGAGGCAGCAAGCGATTCGATGTCATCGCGTTCGACGACAGCCTTCTTGCCCTCCGCGTTGAACAGCTCGATCGTCGTCTTTGTTTCCGATGCCAGCAAGCCGTTCAGCACCTTGCCTTGCTTGGTCTCGACGGTGTAGACGCGATAGTTGCCCTCGACCGATCGGCTCGGATCGAGGATGTCGATGAGCAGGTGTTCTTTTGTATGCACGGCGACGCCGCTCAAGTCCGGGCCGATCTTCGTGCCTTCGCCGGAATGCGTGTGGCAGATCGCGCAGTGCTTCTTGAACACCGCTTTGCCGAGCGCAACATCGCCGGTCCGCTTGAGCAAAGGCAAGAACTCCTCGACGACTTTCTGCCGATCGGTGTTCGGCAACCCGCCGCCCTTTGCGAGCAACGCCTTCGCTCGGCTGGCGATTTGCTTATCAGGGTGCGTGGCTAGCGCTTGCTTCTGATCGAGCGGCAACTCGCTAAACGTTAGCGTGCCCTTCTCGACGGCGTCGAGAAATTGCCTGGTCGTCTCCTGTCGGCTGAGCAACGTGCGCAAGGCCGACGCGCGAACCTGCGGCGTGAATGTCGTCAGGCGTTTGAGTAGCAACACACCAACCTCGGGTGATGAGACGCCGCCAATCGCCTCGACCAGGCCCATTGCCAATTCCGGCGACGTGCGCGGCGTGATCGTGTCGAGCATCTGTGTGAGACCTTTGGCGTCGTCCAATTGCGAATCGATCAATTGCTTGGCGGCGTCAACCCGTCGCGCATCCGACTGTTTCCCATCCAGCACGACGGCGAGCAGCGACTTGCCGATCTCGGCGATCTGCTGCTCGAAGCCGGCCACGCTCCATAGTTTCGCGAGGCGAATGACCTTACCACGCCCGGTCGCCGGCAGCGTGAGCATCAAATCGGAAAGGTTTCGTGAGACGGTCGCCGAGTTTTCGATGGTGCGAGCCTTCGAGCCTTTGAGATAGCCATCGAGCACCGCTTCGATGACATCGGGATGCGCCTTGGCGAGACCGCTCAACGCCGATTCGGGCCGGCTGTCCTTCATCGTGGCATGATGGGCGGCGACAGCACGGACGATGTCGAGATATGCCGGTGACGGCGCCTCTGCCTGAGCCGACTGATAGGCAAGAAACGCCTGCGGATCGCCCGCCGCCGCCATGACGACGGCGTCACGCAACCAGCGGTCTGCGAGGTTCATCGGTTTGCGTGCTGCTTCGACAAGCTGTCGGCTGGCCACGTCGCCGTGCTGCGGAATCTGGGCCAAGGCGAGGAAGACAGCCATGCGCACGTGCGGATCGCGGTCGTCGAGTACGCCTGATTTGCCGATGATGTTGGCGGTTTCGTTCCCCGGCATAAGCACCGCCAGGGCGGCACGACGAACCCCCGCGGACGGATGCGACATGGCCTTGCGCAATGCGGATGAGACGATCGCGCGATCTTCATTGTGGTCCGCGTTCAGGCCTCGCAATGTCCACAGCGCGTGGATCGCAGCCGTGTTCAAGCCAATCTCGTCGACCGATGGATCGTTGACAAGCTTGACTAATTCAGCCGCGACATCCGACTTGCCTCGCTCGACAAGCAACCGCTGCGCATGTTTGCGCCAGAACATATTGTCGCTCTTCAAGGCGGCCACGAGTTGTTCGGGCGTCGCGCCATGCAGATTGATTCGCGCGGGTTTCTTGTCGTCCACATTTGTCGGCTCAAGCCGATAGATGCGACCGTGCACCTTATCGCGCAGCGGTGTTTCGTAGGCGTTGCCTTTGCCGTTCTTGAAGCCCGGCGGCGTGGGGTTGTGTTGCACGATGAAGTTGTACCAATCGATGACCCAGACACAGCCATCGGGTCCGACCTCGGCCATGATCGGGGCGCTCCATTCGTCGTCGCTCGCCAGCAGGTTCCAGGCATTGCGGGAGCTGAAGTTGCTGCCGACGCGGTCGAGCACGAAGGTGGCGACGAGATGCCCGGTCGGCTCGGTCACGAATGCGGTGCGGTTCCAGTATTCCTTCGGATAGGCGCGCGCGGTGTAGATCGCATGCCCCGCCGCCGCGGTGAAGCCGCCATGCCAATCGACCTGGCGAACTTTGTCGGTGATCGGATTGATCTTGTTGCTCTGCGCGATCGTCGGCAGCACACTCGCCGAGAGGCCCTTCACTTTTTCGTAGTAGCGATTCGGGATCGGCATGAAAACGCTCGGGTTGCCGTTGGCCGTCGAGCCGAACAGCAGGCCGTCTTCGCTCCAGCCGACGCCCCAGCTGTTGTTGCTGGTGGATCGCAGGAATTCGAGTTTGGTGCACTTGAGTCCCGTCGTCGAATCGTTCGTTAGCTTGAAGCGGAAGAAGCCTTGGCCGAACTTGTGGCCTTCGCCGGCGACGATTCCGTTGAAGCCGGCGTAGCCGACGATGCCGTAAATCCAGTTGTCGAAGCCATAGTGCAGGTTGCTCGGCCCGGCGTGTGTATCGCCGGCGCCCCAACCGGTGAAGAGCACGCTGCGTGAATCGCAAACGTCGTCGCCCTTGGTCGATTTCAGAAACCAAACATTCGGCGCGGCGGTCATCACGACACCGCCATGCGCGAAGACAAAGCTGGTAGGAATGCTGAGCTTGTCGGCGAACGTGGTGAACTTGTCGGCCACGCCGTCGCCGTCGGTGTCCTCGCAGATGACGAGGCGGTCGCTGCCTTCGCCGTTGCGTTGCAGGTTGTTCGGGTAATCGACCGATTCGACGATCCACAGTCTGCCCCGCTCGTCCCAGTTCATGCAGATCGGGCGTTTGATCTGCGGATCGGACGCGAAACGCTTGAGCAGAAAATCGGTCGGATGCACGAAGTGCTTCATCGATTCATCGACGGGCAGCGGCAACTGCATCCTCGTCAGCGGTCCTTTGGCGCCGGCCTTCGGTGCATAGAACGGAATCTTTGCGTCCTGGTACTCGAACGGCTTCACGTCCTTGCGTTTCGCGGTCATCGTCGGTTCATCGCGAAACGGCGAGCCAAGCCCCGTAAGGGGCCGGTTGACGGCCCAGAGAATGCCGCGTTCCACCAATGAATGAAAGCCCCGATTGCCCCACGTCCGCTCATCATGCCCCCACGCGGTGTAAAAGACGCGGCCCTTGCCGTGCGTGCGAACCCAGGTCCATGGCTCCTTTGTCTTTTTCTCGGCGCGATATTCGAGCACGATGCGGTCTTTCGTGTTGTGCTTGGTATGCACGTAGGTTTCATCGAAGCTCTCGAAGCCGACGAAACCTTTCATGATCGGATGGCTCGGCTCCGCTAGGATCGTGCGCAACGTGCCGGTGCCATGCGACTTGAACTGGGCGCCAACAAGCTCGATGTACTTTTCCGAATTGAGGAAGCAGTACGATGCGCAGTGCAGTGGAATGAAGCCCTTACCCGACGCGACGAAATCGAGCAGAGCCCTTTCCTGGGCTGGAGTGATCTTCGTCGTGTTGGCGTAGACCAAAAGGCCATCGTACTTGCTGAGCGTCTTATTGTTGAGTGAATCAATGGTTTCGGTGTAGGTCAACTCGATCCCGCGCTGTTCGAGCACGGGTTGCAACTGGCGAAAGCGAAGCTCCGGCTGATGATGGCCCTTGTCGCCGAGAAAGAGAATGCGGACCGGCAACTGGCCGAGACCGATGTCGGGAACGACGAACGACAGCACAATAGCGATGGAGAGAGACAAACGCATGGCAATATCCTCAACAAGATTGCGACCCCTGTCGGACTATTGTAATGAACCCTGCGTACCTGAAAATCAATTTGAACCACAGAGGCACAGCGCGGCAAGCCGCAACGACATTGGACGAAGAAAATTCAGCCACGGAAAAACACGGAAGAACACGGAAAAAGCACTGGCAGTAGTTCCCGGAATTAGCCACGGATGAAACACGGATGAAACACGGATGAAACACGGATAGGAAATAATGGTAATTTTTCCTCGTTTTTCGTTCCTTTTCTGCCTCTTATCTGTGTTTCATCCGTGTTCAATCCGTGGCTAATATTGGAACTGCTGAATGACAGTGTTGTCAATAGTGCTTTTTTCCGTGTTCATTCCGTGTGTTTCCGTGGCTAAATTCTTCGCGAGACACTCAGAAAAAAAGCGAATGTAGCACAGAGGACACAGAGCAAATACCAAGAGCCGGAAGAACAGACGGCGGGAATCGGCCTCCGCGTTCCTATTATTCCTGGGATTTTCTCTGTGTACTCTGTGCCTCTGTGGTTAGAATTCATTTGAGATCGCCGGTGAATTTATCTATGGGGGCCTGTCATGCGTTGCCAAATTGCGTTTGTAGCGATCGCATTCCTTTCTCAACAGGCGGTCCGCGCGGATACGCTGCATGTGCCGAAGGAGCACGCTACGATTCAGGCGGCGATCGATGCCGCCAAGCCGGGCGATACGGTGCTGGTCGCGGCGGGAACGTACCGCGAGCGCGTTCGGCTCAAGGACAGCGTGACGGTCAAGAGCGCCGGTACTGACGCCAAGGGCAAGCTCGGTCTGGCTCGTGCCGAAGCGACGATCTTCGACCTCGCCGCCGATACCAAAGGCCCCGGCGTTTTGCTTGCGGAAGCGGCGACTCTCGATGGCTTCACCGTCACGCGCGTCGGCGTGTTCGACCAGAAGGAATACGACGAGCACTACGCCACGCACGGCGAGAATCTGCCGGACGATCGCGGCGCCGTCGGCGCCGGTAAAGGCTTTCCCGCCGTCGGGCTGCCGGGAGTCACCGCCATCGTTCGGCATTGCATCGTCCACGATAACGGCACGCCCGGTATCGGCTGTTCCGGTGCGAAGGACAAACGCAACCACTCGGTGATCGAACACAACATCGCGTATCGCAACATGGGCGGCGGGATCGGCATCGCCGACGGGGCCTCGCCGATCGTTCGCGCGAATCGTTGTTGGAACAACCTTCGCGCCGGCATCGGTTGCCGCAACGCCTTCGGTCTGATCGTGGACAACGAATGCTTTGACAACGTCCGCGCCGGTATCGGCATCCGTGAAGGCGCCAAGCCAACCGTGCGGAGTAACAAATGCCACGACAATCGCCGGGCGGGCATCGGCTGTCGAATGGAAGGCTCGGCCCCGATCATCGAAAACAACGATTGCTATCGCAACGCCATGGCAGGCATCGGCAATCGCGATAAAGCGTCGCCCATTATCCGCGGCAATCGCTGCTATGAAAACCTGATGGCAGGCATCGGCACCCGCGCTGAAGCGACTCCGATGATCGTTGGCAATAAGTGTTGGAAGAACAAAATGGCCGGCATCGGCTCACGCGAAAAGGCCAAACCCACCATCGTTGACAATGAATGCTACGAGAACGACCTCGCCGGCATCGGCCAAATGGAAGATGCCGAGACCACGCTGATCGGGAACACCATTCATCACAACAAAAAGGCTGGCGTCGGCTTCGATGAGTGCAAGGCGGGCAAGGCGACGCTTATCAAAAACAAGATCATCGCCAATGAACTCGTCGCCGTCGGCATCAATCCCGGCTGGACGGTTCGGCTCGTCGGCAACGAAATGGCGAGCGACGGCGGGCTGCCTCCTCTCGTCATGGTCTTCAAAAACAGCGAAGCGACACTCGTCAACAACATCCTTCGCGGCAGCGGCGTGGCCGGTGTTCGCACCGAAGGCGTCGTCCGTATTCTCGACAACGACTTCATCTGCCCGATGCAACGCAAGGGCGGCGGGCCTCCGCAATTCGCCGTGTGGGGCTTGCCTGGCGCTCGCATCGAATTCCTCGGCAACACCGTCAAAGGCTGGCGCCACGCCCTGCACGCCGATAAGGCCAGCGTGACCGCGTCACGCAACACCATCAGCGATTATTGGCAGGTCGGCATCCAGATCAACCAACCAACTGAACCCGCGATCGCCGTCGGCAACGTATTCGAGACCGCGCTCGACCACGCCGGCGTGCGCGTCAACGGAATGGCGGGATTGATCGACGGTAATCGTGTTGTGAAGGTGCTGCCGAAATAGCGATAACCCATCAGAAAACCAAGCCCAGGGATGAGGTACTCTGAATCCCTGGGATGGGCGTATGCCAACGATTTATCCCAGGGGTTCGGGGTACCTCACCCCTGGGCTTGAATTGGTTCCGCCGGCGCTAAACGTAACGTGACATCGCCGAACGCTTCGCTTTGCTCCGTCACAATGAGTCGGCCTCGCACAAGCTCCAATGTGGCGAGAAACAAGCCAAGCAGTCGGCCTCGGGTGTGCGGTGGCTGGAATAGCTCGGTGAGCGTGAGGGATTCACGCTGGCCCAGCAAGGCGACGATGCGATCCATGTGTACCTGGATCGGCGTTTCGTCCATCACGATGGGGCTGGTCTGCAATGCCGCCGTCTCTCGCATCAGTCGGCCGAACGCGCTGACGAGGTCCCACAACTCGACCTTGCGCAATGGTTGGTTCGTCAGATCAGGTTGTGCGGGCAGTTCCATCGGAGTGCGCGGCATTCGCGTCAGCTGCTTCTCGGCGTGCTCCTCTAACAAGGCCGCCGCCTCTTTGTACTTCTTGTACTCGATTAGCTGCTTAACCAACTCGAGGCGTGGGTCGTCCTCTTCCTTGCCTGGCGTTTCCTCGCGTGGCAGGAGCAGCCGACTTTTGATTTCCATGAGAGTGGCAGCCATGACGAGAAATTCGCCGGCGGCTTCGACATCGATGACCTGAAGGATGTTGAGATAGGCAAGGAATTGTTCGGTAATCTTCGCGATGGGGATGTCGTACAGATCGACTTCGTGATGCTTCACGAGAAACAGAAGCAAATCAAGCGGCCCGCGAAACGTAGGCAGTTCGACGGTGTAGTCCATGCGGATAGTTTACGGAAATGCCGTCCCCCGTTTAGCCGCTCGCCTTTGGCGAGCGCGGACACGGCACATCTCGAAGATCGTGAAGCGCCCAGCCCGCGCTCGCCAAAGGCGAGCGGTTAAACCTTACGCCAAAATTTCGCGGATCGGTTGGGCGAGGCGGTCGGCGACGGGGATCGGGCGGCCGACGTTGGACATGTTCTCCGTCGTCGGGTCGATGCCGAGTGCCGAGAGCGCGGTGCCGATGAGGTCGGGCACGGACACGGAGCGTGGGTCTTCGACGGTTGTGCCGTCGGCGCTGGTTCGGCCGAAGACCGACCCGCCGCGGATGCCGCCGCCCGCCAGAACCGTGGTCCAGGCGTTCGGGTAGTGGTCGCGCCCCTGGCCGCCGTTGATGCGCGGCGTGCGGCCGAACTCGCCCATCCAGATGATGAGCGTGGTGTCGAGCAAACCGCGTTGGCGCAGGTCGTCCATCAACATGCCCCAGGCCGGGTCGAGCACTTCGCTCAGGCGTTGCACGGCCTGGAAGTTCTGCCCGTGTGTGTCCCAGCCGATCGGATTTCCCGCCATCGGGCCAAGCGTGACTTCGACGAACGGCACATTGCGCTCAACGAGCCGACGTGCGAGCAAGCAGCCCTGGCCGAACATATTGCGGCCATAGGCGTCGCGAATGGCGGCGGGTTCGCCGGTGAGATCGAATGCCGACCGCGCCGAGGTGCGCATCAGCGTTACCGCACGGTTGTAGGCGGTTTCATGGCTGCGTGCGGCGACGGTCTGCGTGCGTTGCACGAAGTCGCGTTCCATGTCTTGCAGCAAATTCACGCGGGCGCCGAACTGGGCGGCAGTGACATCGGCGCCATGATCGAGGTCCTGCACGCGCAGCGCCTGGTCGTAGTCGGTCATGTTCGGCTGGAAGTTGTTGTTCTCGCCAACCATGAGCGGCGCATGTTGCGGGCCGAGGAAGCCAGACGAAAACGCAGCCTGGTTGAAGACGCGATACGGTGCGATGCTGACGAAGCTCGGCAGCGGCAGGTCGCGCTGGCCAATCTCCTTGGCGACGATCGAGCCGAGCGTGGGATATTGCAGCGGTCCCTGGGGCAGATAGCCAGTGCGAAGGTAGAACGTGCCACGGCCGTGATCGCCTTCGCGCGTGTTCATGGACCGGATGATCGCCATTTTGTCGGCATGACGTGCGACACGCGGCAGATGTTCGCTGATACGGATGCCTGGGACGTTGGTCTGAACGGCGCGATACGGGCCGCCGTTGGCGTGGCCTGGCTTGAGGTCAAACGTGTCCATCTGGCTGGGGCCGCCGTTCATCCACAAGAGGATGCACGACCGGGTGCGGCGCGGATTCGGGCCTGCCTGTTCGGCCAACGCCTGCCACCAGGGGCAAGCCGCATAGCCGACGACACCGGCCGTCGCCAATTTTAGCGCATCTCGGCGAGATAGCATTCCGGTTTCAACCATGGCGTTTCTCTCATTGAGGTGTAGGGGAAACCGTCCAGGGCACGCGAATCGACAAAAGTAAAACTACTGATGAGGTGAATTCTAACAGGGCGATGGGATGGATGGAAGCAAAATATTTACAAAATCCAAACATACATGAGAATAGGAACCAAGGATGTTTTTGTTTTCCGCTTGCGGCTTAGCGCTCGGTAAATCCCGCGAGAGCGCTAAGCCGCAAGCGGAATAATCGATTACCCCGGCCGTTTGCCGAGTTCGAGTTTGAGCGTGATCTTGGTGTCGCCGCGCTGAATGTCGAGTGTGACCTCGTCACCGGTTTTGCGTTGGCGGACGAGATCGCTGAGGGCCGTGGCACTGGTGAGGTCTTTGCCGTTGAATTTGAGGAGGATGTCGTCGGCCTTCAACCCCGCTTTGTCGGCGGGAGAGTTGGGCGTGACGACGCGGATGACGGTGCCTTCCTTCGTCGCTTCCGTCTGCACGCCTAACCAGGGGCCACCCTTGGGGACGAGATTCGGTGTGCCAAGCTTGCCGCCGAATACCTCGCCCTTGGCCAACTTGTCCCAGCTGTCGCGGAACGGATTCGACGGCACATGGATATTGGCGTTGAGCGACTGCCCGATTCGGCTATTGATGCCGACGACGCGGCCATGCATGTCGAAGAGCGGCCCGCCGGAATCGCCGCCGACGAGTATGCAATCGGAGGTCAGTGCCGAGGCGGAAGCGTTCAGGAGTCGGCCCAGTCGCAGCACGGGTGATCGGCCCGATTTGAAGCCGCCGGGGTGAGCGACGACCATGAGGAACTCGCCCTTCTTGAGGGTGCTGGAGTCGCCGATCTCGGCAAAGGGATAATCGCCTGGAGTGGTGATTTTGATCATGCCGCTGTCGATGCCGTGGTTCCCGCCGAGTGTTTTGCCCTTGGCGGTTTTGCCGTTGTGGAAGAAGACGGTGACATCGCGATTCGGCGCCCCGGAGACGTGGCCCGCGGTGAGGACGTAGCCGTCTTTGCTGACGATGACGCCGCTGCCAAAGGCTGGCCCAATCCGCACGGAGACGACGGTAGGGATGATCTTGTCGGTGAGTGTGGCAACGTGATCCTGAATCGCGCGAAGGTCGTCCACGTTCTCCGGTGATGGCTTCGCGAAAACGCCGGGCAGCTTGTCCGTGATCGGCTTCAACACGGGGGCCTTGAACTCGGGTTGCTCTTTATCTTGAGCAAGAGCCGGTACGAATGACGGAACACTGAATGCGATGGCGAGAACGAGCGTCGCAAACGAACGAATAACCAGCATGATTGGCTCCGAGGAATTTTCGCGTTGGGGCTCAAACAATTCCGAGCTCCGACCGTCAGGGAGCGGCCGACAGCGAGCGCACGACATCTCATCGGCCGCTCCCTGACGGTCGCGGCTCGGAAAAGCATGTGTCAAACCCACGCTTTGAAGCGTATACATGGAATCTATCGCACGAGGATGGCTTTGCAACGAATTTCCTTCATGCGGGAATGCGTAACGAGCAACTTATCTCACGCTCTCTCCAATGCATCGTAGTCGATCGCCTGATTCTTATCAAGCCGGGGCAACGACAGCTTCACCGCCTCGGGATACTTCTGCGCAGCACCGGTGTTGAACACGAGTATCTCGTCATCGCGGTTGATCTTGCCCTCGCGCAGCAAGCGGTCGAGCACGTCGAAGCAGACCGCCGTCTCGGGGCAGATCGCGATCCCCTCGGCACTGGCAACTCGTCGCATCCACGGCACAATCGTCGTCTCGCGTCCGGCCATCGCCCAGCCGCCCGACGCGCGGATCGCATCGAGCATCATGAAATCGCCGACTGCCATCGGCACGCGCAATCCGCTGGCAGCGGTATGAGCGTTGGGGAACAGTTCGGCGAAGCGCAGATTCGCTTCAAACGCCCGCACGATCGGCGCACAGCCATCGCTTTGACAGCTGACAAGCTTCGGCATCTTCGGCGACTTTAACCACCCAAGCGTCGTCAGTTCCTGAAACGCCTTCCACATGCCGATGAGGCCCGTCCCGCCGCCCGTGGGATAGAGGATCACGTCAGGCAGTTTCCAGGCCCGCTGCTCGGCGATTTCCAGGCCCATCGTCTTTTTGCCTTCGAGGCGATAAGGCTCCTTGAGAGTGGACATATCGAACCAGCCAAGCTTGTCGGTCCCTTCGCGAACGATTTTGCCACAGTCGTTGATGAGGCCATTGACGAGAAAGACCCTGGCACCGCAGAGATAGGATTCGAGTTGGTTGATGACGGGCGTGTCGTCGGGCATGAAGACGAAGACCTCCATGCCTGCGCGAGCGCCGTAAGCCGCCAAGGCCCCGCCGGCGTTGCCAGCGGTTGGGACGGCCAGGCGTTTGAGGCCCAGATGCTTCGCCATCGACACCGCTGCGGCCATGCCTCGACTCTTGAAGCTGCCCGTCGGAAGCTGCGATTCGTCCTTGATCGACAACCGCGACAGACCCAGTTCCTTGCCAATACGCGGGCACGGCAGGATCGGCGACATGCCTTCGCCGAACGTTACCGGTTCGCTGCCAGCGGGCAGAGGCAGCAACTCGCGATAGCGCCACAGTGAATTCTCGCGCCCGACGAGATCGCTCGGTTTGACGGCTGCCTTCACCTTTGCCAGATCGTACCGCACCCAAAGCGGCCTACCTGCGTGCATGGTGTGAACCTTGCTGGCATCGTGATGCGTGCCATCGATCGCTGATTCCAAATGCGTTACAAACATAGTGTGCCTCCGATGCGTTGTTATATGCCTAGTGTCAAAAGCTCACCACAGAGAACACAGAGAACACGGAGGAATGCAATGAGACGAGGATGTCATGAGTTAGTGTCATTGCTTCATCAATTCAGGAAGAATATCCTGTTTTATTGCAGATCGTCGTAATTTTCATTCACTCCTCTCTCTGTGCTCTCTGTGTTCTCCATGGTGAGTTTTTCTGGCTGGATGACACGGCGAGCAGGCGACCTATAATGTCCACGACCATCGCCGACTATCGAGAGCAATCATTATGCGGGAAATTCAGTTCATCACGCTCAATCCTGGCCACTTTCACGCGGCGCTCGTGCAGAAGGAAATGTACGAACACGTCTCCCCAACGGTCCATGTGTACGCACCGCTAGGGCCGGAGTTGCTCGCGCATCTGAGCCGAATTGCGGCATTCAACAATCGCAGCGAGCATCCAACGAACTGGAAGCTCGAAGTGCACGCGGATGCCGACTACCTTGAACGCCTCGCACGGGAGAAGCCTGGCTCGGTCGTCGTCCTTGCTGGGCGGAACGCACGGAAGATCGACGGCATCCTCGCCGCACTCGAAGCCGGCCTCAACGTGCTCGCGGACAAGCCGTGGATCATCGTGCCGAACGATCTCGAAAAACTCCAGCGTGCACTCGACCTGGCCGACGCACGTGGGCTAATCGCGCATGACATCATGACCGAACGTTACGAGGTCACGTCGATCCTGCAGCGTGAACTCGTGCAAGATGAACCGACGTTCGGCACGATCACCCCTGGCTCACTGGATGAACCGGGCGTGTATATGGAGAGCGTGCACTTTCTGAAGAAGACCGTCGCCGGGGCGCCGCTGCGTCGGCCTGCGTGGTTCTTTGACGTGCACGAACAGGGCGAAGCACTCAGCGACGTCGGCACGCACCTCGTCGATCTCGTCAACTGGATGCTCTATCCGAATCAAGCGATCCGTTTGGAGCAAGACATCTGCCTCATGTCCGCCCGCCGTTGGGCTACGATTGTGTCCAGGACCGGCTTCCAGCAGATCACGGGCGAAAGCGACTACCCCGCATTCTTGCGCGACGCTGTCGTCAACGACGATTTGCCGTACTTTTGCAACACCGCCGTTCACTATGCGGTCCGTGGCGTCAACGTCAAACTCGACGTGATTTGGGACTACGAGGCGGCGGCGGGCGGCGGCGATACGCACCTCGCCGTCTTTCGCGGCACCCGGTCGCGCGTCGAAATCCGCCAGGGCCGCGAGGAGAAGTATCAGCCCGAACTCTACATCGTGCCCGTGCGGACGGTGGATCATTCGCTAGTCCGGCTGGCGCTCGATCGCAAGATTCAATCGCTCGGCGCGATGTTTCCAGGCCTCGAAGCGATCGATCTCGGCACACATTTTCGCCTGGGCATCCCGAGCCGATTCCGTGTCGGGCACGAGGCCCACTTCGCCGAGGTCACGAAGCAATTTCTCCGCTATGTGCGTGGCCAGGACACGATGCCGACCTGGGAAAAACCGAACATGCTCGCCAAGTACGGCGTCACCACACGCGGAGTGGAACTGAGCCGAAAGCCCAATCGAGTTTGAGGGTTCGAGGATGAGATACGCAATACGAACTGCTGGCCAAAGAGCCCGCCATTTATGGCGGATCTTGTCGCGAATCCGCCATAAATGGCGGGCTCTTTGGCTAATCGCCGTCAGCGGGTGCGGACTGGGCGAATACGAACGCACCATGGACGAGCAGCGAACGCGCGTTGCGCAATTCGACGAGCGTGCGAAGTTGCTCGACGACCCAATCGAAATTCCAACCATGACCAGGGCGAAGACCAAAGAAGTAACCCCCGCCTGGCCTTTCGATTTCATCTTGCGTCTACCGAAGGGCTACTCGGCGCTGCCCAAGGACGACAAGAACTATTTCCTCGACTTCCCCTGTTTTCGCTACACCGGCGGCACGGAAGGCGAGAAGAGCATCTTTGTCGCCGCCGCGCTGGTCGGCATCCCGAAAGGGCAGGAGGAAGGCAAGTACACGTCCGAGGTTTTTCGCCAATATGTGCGATCTGCCCTGGCAGAATACCATTTCAAAATTAACCGCACGCGCCTGCTCGATGAAGGCAGCGGAAAGTATCAGACGTTTCGCTACCACCAATTCAGCGCTTACCCGAAGGATGCTCCGATCCTCGCCTACGACTGGACCGAGTATCGCGACGAGCTTGGCTCCAGGCCGAGCGAACATACGACGTTCGACGTCTACATCCACACCGACGGCGGCAAGCAAGTCGCCGTCGCCGTGCATCGGCTGCTGCGTCCGGCGAACCAGGATGCGATTCACACTGCATTCCAAACATCGCTCAGCACGCTTGACGTGACTAGCGACATCGCCAAACGCCGAGCTGCGTTTAAGAAGAAACGCTGATTCGGTTTAGCCGCTCGCCTTGGGCGAGCGCGATCACCGCGTTTTGCAGTAATCGTCATTCGCGCCAAATCATCACGGTCGCGCTCGCCCAAGGCGAGCGGCTAAACCCACGCGGAATCGAACATGCAACGGAACGTCGATGCACTCACAGATGAGACATTCGACCTGTGCATCATCGGCGGCGGCATCACCGGCGCCGGGGCGGCGCTCGATGCGGCTTCGCGCGGTTGGCGCGTCGCGCTCATCGATAAGGGCGACTTCGCCTCGGGCACAAGTAGCGTCTCGTCCAAACTCGTTCACGGCGGCTTGCGTTATCTCGAGCACGGCCACTTCGGGCTGGTGCGTGAAGCGCTGATCGAACGTGGCCGGCTTTTGCGCAACGCGCCGCACCTTGTCGAGCCGTTGCCCTTTTTGTTGCCGTTCTACGTCGGCCAACGGGTCGCGCCGTGGAAATGGCGACTCGGTTTGGCGCTCTATGACTTTCTCGCCGGCACGGAGAACATCGCCCGATCGCGGCCACTCTCCGTATCGCGCTTGCATGCGATCTCGCCCACGTTGCAACAAACCGACCTCCTGGGCGGCGTGCAATACTTCGACGCTCGCATGGACGACGCACGCCTCTGCCTGGCCGTCATTCGGACAGCGGCCAAGCATGGGGCGGTCGTCACCAACTACGTCGAAGCGATCGGGTTCGACAAGGTAAACGAAACCCTTACGACACTCCATGCCCACGACAAGCTTCAAGCCAAAGCATTGGCGATCCGTGCCCGGACCTTTCTCAACGCCACCGGACCGTGGGCCGACGCACTCACCCGACTTGCCGGCGATCAGGCAGGCCCGCTTCTGCAACCGACCAAGGGCGCGCATCTCATCGCTCCCGACCGCGGACATCGATTCGCGCATCTGCTCCTGCATCCGCGCGATCATCGGGTCTTTTTTGTCATTCCCTGGAATAACCGAACGCTGATCGGCACAACCGACACTCACATCGACGCTAACACCGGACCCGATAATCTCGCCGTTACGGCAGATGACACAGCCTACCTGCTCGATGCGTACAACCAATTCTTCTCGCCTGGCCTCGAAACTACGGATATCCTCGGCTCTTTCGTCGGCC
This sequence comes from Singulisphaera sp. GP187, assembly GCA_945861245.1. Taxonomy (GTDB): domain Bacteria; phylum Planctomycetota; class Planctomycetia; order Gemmatales; family Gemmataceae; genus SIAQ01. The sequence continues at coordinate 37,188 of CAMAUE010000008.1, read as the reverse complement.
TGCGTCCGCTGATCCGCTCAAAATCCGGCGAACCGTCCGACTTGACACGCGAATTTCGTCTGCAGCGCGCTGCCTCCGGGTTGTTCACCTCGCTCGGCGGAAAATACACGACCTATCGGCACATGGCGGAAACGATCATCGACGGCATCGGCAAATCACTCGGCAAACGCCGGCGCTGCAAAACGGCGGAGCTTCGCCTGGCAGGCACGCCGATCGACGACGATTGGCAAACATTTCTCGCTCGAACCGTGCTGCAGTTTGAAACCGAATTCGCCATCGCGCCCGACACCTCTCGCCATCTCATCCAGCGCTACGGCACAGACGCCCTCGCTGTCGTTCAGCGCGCAACACAATTAACCGCTGGCTTGCAACGCGTGCATCCCGACGAACCGGACCTCCTCGGCGAGCGGGTTTGGCAAGCGGAAGAGGAAATGGCCATTCACGCGGACGATTTCTTGTTACGCCGCAGCCGCATCGGCATGGTTCGAAAGGTGGATTTCTCTCCCTGAGAGCGTGATGGCTACGATGGGGCCGTCACATTCGGCACGACCGCCGCGCCGACCGCAAGCGTCCCGCCGGTGACGATCTGAGCACGCAGCCCGCCGCGATGTTTCAGGCCTTTCTCGACGCCTTTGCACGTCAGCTTTTCGAGATGTCCGCACGGTTCGCACAAGCGGATGCCACGCAGCGTCACCGTGCCGATCTTGAATGTCTTGCCTACGAGATGATTGAGAGGCACGCCGCGCGTGAGCAGGTTTCGACGGGATTGTGCGGGCGAAAGCGTCAACTCGTATTCGTGGACCAATCCATCGAGCGCTTCGATTTCGATGAGCGTAACTTCGCGATCCGGGCCATCCTTCTCCGAAAACGTACCCTCCTTGGCGAAGTAGCGATCGCCGACCAGCCCCTGCCCGGCAACGGCTTCGACCCGCTCAACTGCTTGCAGGTCGGTGCTTTTGCGTGGCGTGACAAAAATGCCGATCAATTCACCGTGGAACATACCAATGGCCCTTTCGTTATTTTTGTTGGAACGCTGCCGCGCCTAACACTACAATTCATTCTATCGCCACACTAACGTTGCGGAGTCAATAATGATCCATCGCATCACCGGAATAGCTGTCACATCACTCGCACTGGCGTTTGGCATAAGCGTGTTCTCGCCCGTCGAGACGTCGGCCGCGAACGCACAGGAAAAAGACAAGAAGAAGGAAAAAAATCCGCTGGAAGGAAAAAAGGGAACCTACGTCGGTACGTTGGTCTCCAAGGATAAGAACTCCATCGAAGTCAAAGCGCCGGGCGACGAAAAGTCGCGTCGCTTCGTGCCGCATTGGAAGGGCGGCGCTCCGTCGGCAGGCGGCGGGCTTGACAAAGAGATGCTGAAGAACTTTGACGCCATCAAAATCGGCAGCCGCGTCGAAGTCGAATGGGTCTACGAGGAACGCTTCCGTGCAGAGAAAGTGACCGTGCTCAAAACGCCCGCGAAGGACAAGGATAAGTAGTTCAAAAACCTCACGCCAGCTGCCTGTTTAGCCGCTCGCCTTTGGCGAGCGCGGCTCATTCGCAGTACGTCGCGTCCGCGCTCGCCAGAGGCGAGCGGCTAAACATTCATCGAACCACCCCCGGAATCCCACCCATGCACATGCGTTATTCTCTTGCTATCTTCCTCGGCCTTTTCTGTGGCAATTCGCTGATCGCACAAAGCCCGGCCACGAAAATCGGGGCGCAGAAGGGTTGGTTCAACGACCTCGCCTCGGCTCGGACTCTTGCCCAAAAGACCGGCAGGCCGATGATGGTCGTTTTTCGCTGCGACCCTTGAAGCGATTGCCATAAATTTGACGGGCAGGTTGTCCGTCTGGAAAAACTGGAAGGCGTCGCCGACCAATTCGTCCGCACGCGAATTTTGCGTGTATCGGGTGCCGATCTCAATCTGTTCGAGTTCGATTTCGACCTGACGTGGGTCGCGTTTTTCATGAATCCATCAGGTAAGATTTACGGTCGCTTCGGCGGGCGCGACGGCAAGGGTCCGGATACGCGTAACTCGCTCGAAGGACTGCGCTACGCCATGGAGGCGGCCCTCGTCGAGCATCGCAAAGACCCGGAGGCGAAACCAAGCACGCCGCCGCGACCGCCATTGATTATCGAGAAGGTGGCGTCCGCCAACGGCTACCGCGGCTGCATCCACTGCCATCAGGTTAAGGAAATCCTGCGAACCGAGGACATGAAGGCCGGTACCTGGCATCGCGACAAGGTCTACACCTATCCCTTGCCGGAGAACATTGGCATCACACTGAATCGCGATAAAGGCAACCTGGTCAGCGATGTGAAGCCGAACTCGCCGGCGGCGAAGATCGGGCTGAAGCCAGGCGACCTGCTCGACACACTCAACCGCCTCTCCGTGCGTTCGTTCGCCGACGTGCAATTTGCCCTGCACAAAGCGCCGCCCAAGGGCGACATCGACATCACCTGGCAGCGCGACGGCAAATCGGCAATTGGCAAACTCGTCCTCGAACCCGAGTGGAAGCGTACCAACATCACCTGGCGACCGTCGCTCATGGACTTGCTGCCCTCGATCACCATCTACGGCAGCGACTTGACCGCCAAGGAGAAAAAGGGCCTGGGCTTCGAGGAAACACACGTCGCTTTCCGCCAGGAAACGCCGATCCATCCCGCAGTCTTGAAGATGGGCGTGCGCGAAAACGACATCATCGTCGGCATCGATAACCGCACGTTGCATCTGTCAATGGAGCAGTTTCTCGGCTACATCCGCCAAAACTACCTCATCGGCGAAACCGCGACTCTCAACATCGTGCGCGAAGGAAAACGCTTCGATCTGAAGGTGACGTTTCGGTAGAAGAAAATTGAACCACAAATGAAGTCGTCGTCGAGAAAACAAAGTTCAACGACAAATACGGAGCGGCCCTCGGCGATGTGTTCGCACATCGCCGAGGGCCACTCCGCTGCGGATTGTCATTTCGTCGGCATGCCGTTCGGAGCTAACGCAAGCAGAGCCATCCATGACGTATTGCACGTCGCGGAGGGATGGGTTTGGGAGGTGATTTTTTCGTGCGGATGCGATTTGGTTTTCTTACCACTGGATCACTCGTCAGATTATTAGCGGATTTTATTTCGACGTCGTTTAAGGTGCACAATCGCTCGGATGTCCACTTCCCCCAATCGCTCGCGGTCATGGTGGGGCTTGCGTTTCGTTTAACCAATTGAGACACTTCTCACTGATCCCCACCATAAACTTCACCACAGAAACACAGAGGCACCGAGAAAAGCATCGGAAAAATGCGATACTGCTCCCTATGAATGGATGACGGTAGTCAACAAAAACCAGTAGTGCCCAACCCCCAGTTCTTCGCATTCTCTCTGTGTTACCTACTTCCATATTCTTTGCGAGGCGCGGAGATTTCATCTTGCGAAAATTCAGAATGCGAATCACGAAAGTACGAAAACACGAAATAGAAACCCAACCCAAGCGATTCGCCCAACCGTACACCGCACTACCGGAAAATGCAGGGACGCTAAGGAAGGCAGGAAAGCAAGAATTGAAACAGCCGATTTTTTTTCCTGCCTTCCTGCTTTCCTTATAGAGAATTGCTTTGGCTTGTGACTCCTCGTGAATGGTGATGCCTTCCTTTCGTGTTTTCGTTCTTTCGTACTTTCGTGATTCTGTATTTGTTGCGGCTTCGCCGCGCTGTGTCTCTGTGCCTCTGTGGTTAAATGTCGGAGTCGAGATGGGCGAGAAATGTCCCAATTCCAGTGAATTTCCAGGTCGAACGTGCCGATCCTGAGAAGGAAACTGCTTACCCCGTCACTATTTAGTTGGCAAAGTGCGTAAACCGGCGAGGCTGGGGCGCTGCCATGCGCGGCGGGAACTTCGCTTGCTTCTATGAATGCGATTGCGTATGATTCGGCGGAACCCGCGATGACACTACGCGCCGCCGACTTTCAAGGAAGAAAGGATATGCTCGTGCCTTACACCGTTCACCAGCTTGCGGAGTTGGTTCATGGCAACGTCGTGGGCGATGGCGCGATGCCAGTGCAGGCCGCTCACACACTGCAAGAGGCCAAATCAGGCGACATTACCTTTGTCGAGAATCCTTCCTACCTTGCCAAGCTCGAACAGAGCGCAGCGAGTGTCGCCGTCGTGCCAATCGGAACCAACTTCGTCGGCAAGACAACGATCGAATGCAGTGATCCACTGATGGCCTTTGCCTGCATTCTCCAAACCATGCGCGGCATAGTGGCAACCAAATCCAGCGGCATCCACGCGAAGGCCGTCCTTGGGGCGGGTGTGCGAGTCGGCGCCGATCCGACCATTCACGCGTTCGCCGTCGTCAACGATAACACAACAATCGGCGATCACTGCCAATTGCATTCCGGGGTTGTCATCGGCAAGAACTGCCGAATCGGCAACGACGTCGTGCTGTTCCCGAATGTTGTCCTCTATAACAACATCATGGTCGGCGATCGCTGCATCATCCACGCCAATACGGTCATCGGCGCTGACGGATTCGGTTATCGTTTCCATCAGGGCAAGCATGTAAAGGTCCCGCAAGTCGGCGGGGTACGCATCGGCAATGACGTCGAGATCGGTGCCTGCGCGACCATCGACGGTGGCGCCTTTGAGCAGACCATCATCGACGACGGCACGAAAATCGACAACCATGTGCAGGTCGCCCACAATTGCAAGATCGGCAAGCACAACCTTCTGGCGGCCCAAACCGGCATCGGCGGATCGTGCACCACCGGTAACTATGTCGTCATGGGAGGCCAAGTTGGGATCAAGGATCACATTTCGATCGGCGATGGCGCAGTGATCGGCGCCCAATCAGGCGTCATGCACGAGATCGCCGCCGGCTCGCGTATTTACGGCTCCCCTGCCCAGAGTGATCGCGCGACCAGCCGTATTTACAACCTCACGTGCAAACTTCCCGAAATGCGGCGTGACCTCTTGCGCATCCTGAAACACCTAGGTTTGACCGAAGACTACGCCCATGAGAAGGCAGCGTGACATGCCCGATCTCACGACATCATCCCCCGTCGGATTGCTCGCCGGCAGCGGGCGTTTTCCGATTCTCTTCGCTCGCAAGGCACGCGAACTGCAAATCCCCGTCGTCGGCGTCGGTATCATCGGCGAGGCTTCCGAGGAACTCGCCGCGCTGTGTGATCGCTTTCACTGGGCCGGCTTCTCGCGCATGGGTCGCGTGATCCGCTGCTTCAAAGGCGACGGCGTGCGCGAAATCGTCATGGCAGGCAAAGTCCACAAGGTGCGGCTCAATACGCCGTACCGCCTTTGGAATCTCTTGCCCGACTGGCGCACGTTCGTCTGGTATTTCTTCCGCAGGCGGAAAGACAATCGCGACGATGCTCTAACACTTAGCGTCATCGACGAATTCGCGCGGGACGGTTTAACGTTCCGCTCGGCACTCGATTTTTGTCCGGAGTTGCTCGTGAAACCGGGAATACTCACCAGACGTGGCGTGTCATCATCGGAACAGGCCGATATCGAATTCGGCTGGGAAATGGCCAAGGAAATGGGCCGGCTGGACGTAGGCCAAAGCGTCGCCGTCCGCGAAAAAGCCGTGCTCGCCGTCGAAGCGATCGAAGGCACCGATCGCGCAATCCTTCGCGCCGGCGAGTTATGCCCGCGCGGCGGCATCGTCGTCGTCAAAGTCGCCAAGCCGCAACAGGACATGCGCTTCGACGTACCGACCGTCGGCGTCACAACGATCGAATCGATGCGCACAGCCGGCGCCCGCGTCTTGGCGATCGAGGCCGACCGGACGATCTTCATCGATCAGGACGACACCGTCGCCCTGGCGGACCGTTATGGCATCACGATCGTTGCACGCAAGGCGGCGTAAGGGTGAGTTCGTTCCAATACGAGAATCGGGTCTGTGCTTGACATCTCTGAATTCTGCCTTGCTCAATGAATGACGCCACCGACAAAAGTACGAGCCGAAACCGTAAGCGACGGATTTCACCAAGCCATTGCATACGCCTCCGACTCGTAAAACGACTTTTCTCGCCGGCGTCAAAGGTTACTTTCTTGATAATAATTGACTTTTTTTCTTATTGCATAAAGCGTAATTAGTGTACAATAGGTAAAACTGCGATAAATTACATCGAATGAGTCCATGCAGTGGCCTACGGTTCAAGTCTTCACGCTATGAATTTGTTGTGGTTTTGCATGGTTGAACACTATACTTCGGGCGGTTGAGATTGGCGCATTTTCAGAGCCTGAGCGCCAGCGAAGGGTACACAGCGGCCCTTCGCTGGCGCTCAGGCTCTGACCGGACAAATTCATCCGCTCGAAGTATAATTCCACAGGGAAAAACGACCAGCAATGTTCGTGGAGCTTGAGATCTGCCAACAATCAGGTCGAAAGGAACACCCGCGTGACACGCGTGATTTCATTTTTCCTTTTGGGTCTCGCCATCGCGCTTGGCGGCATGACGGGTTGTCGTAAGACGGCAATGTCCAAGTCGATGCAGCAATCACCACAAAATCTGATGTCCTTCGGGAAGGCCTATCGCGAGGCGACACTTCGGCTCGGCCAACCGCCCGCTAACCTTGACCAAATGACCCAAGAGTTGAAGGATCTGGGCGATACCGATCAGCTGCTCCGCTCTCCCGAAGATAACGAGAACTACGTGATACACTGGGGTGCTGCCGCTCACGCCAATCCCGCCCATGTCCTGGCGTACGAAAAAGTCGGCAAGGACGGGAAACGATACGTCTTGTGGGGGCATATCGTCTGGTTTTTGACCGACGAAGAACTCAAGACGAAACCGTTTCCCTTGGGGTATAGGGCGCCCGCCAAGTAGGCTGGCCACTTGGATTGACATGTTATTCCGGTTTAGCCGTTCGCTTTTGGCGAGCGCGTTCTTGTTGTTCAGACCTGGAAATTGCGATACAAAGATTACGCGAATTGATGATGTTCTTACCTTTGTTTATTTTCATCATTCTCTGGGAGGAATTGTATGCGTCGTTCAGAATCTGTGAAACGCGGCGGCTTCACATTAATTGAGCTGCTGGTGGTAATCGCGATCATCGCGATCCTGATTGCGTTGCTCGTTCCCGCCGTGCAAAAGGTGCGCGAAGCGGCCGCGATCACCCAGTGCCGAAACAATCTAAAAAACATCGGCCTGGCGTTTCACATGCACCACGACAACTTCAAAGCATTCCCGTCGGGCGGCGTCGATTGGGGTACGGACATCCGCACTTTTTCGTCACCTGGGCAGCCAGCTGACTTTACCGGCCAATACTGGGGCTGGGGTTACCAGATCCTGCCGTACATCGATCAGTATCCACTGTGGAATCAACCCCAAGGCCCGGGCGGTGGGGACGCCATCATCGCGGGTTCCCCTGTCGGACTTTATTTCTGCCCCGCGGTCGGCAATCCGCGCATCATCACGACCTACGGCGGCAACTGCCCGAACCGAGCGCAAAACGATTACGCCGCCAACGGCGGACGTTGGGGCAACATGGGCAGCCCAACTTACAACGCGACCAATAACACATTTGACGGAGCGGTCGTTCCCTCCACCAATTGGAGCAGAACGAAACGGTTCATCGCGGGCATTCCTGATGGCACATCTAACACCGTCATGGTTGGCGAGAAGTATATGTCGCAGCGAGCGCAGTTGAGCCAGCAAGATTGTAACCAAGATCAAGGATATGTGAACGGCTGGGACAACGACACAGTCGTTTGGTATCAGGGTGATAATTTCGGGTCCGTTTTGCCGTCTCGTGTCCCGGCTTACTTCAATAACACGACTACGGTTTGCGAAGGCAAATTCGGCTCAATCCACAGGGCTGCGCTTCATGTCGTGTTCTGTGACGCCGTCGTGCGCTCCGTGGCCTACAGCGTCGACCCGCAGACCTGGGAATACCTTTGCAAGATCGACGACGGCGTTCCGGTCGTCGCGCCCGAAGGGTGAGCGCCGCACGCTTGAAACCTATACTCTACGCGGTCCGAAATGAGACATCGGCGAGCCTAGCCGCGTAAGCGGCAGATTGAACACTCGAGTGCCAATTCAACCTGCCGCTTACGCGGCTAGGCTCGCCAAAGGTCTTGAATTCGGCCGCTCGAAGTATAACACACCATCGAGCCTCTTACTCTGCCTTCGAGAGTATGAGGCTCCTTGTTTTTTGCTAACCGTATCTCCCGCCTTGACAACTCCGCATTTCTATCCCATGTTTGTTCAGTAAGGCTTACAGTGTTAACTTCTTGAAACACTCCCCTCGCTAGGGTTGCGCGGTGGGCGTGGATGGGATACGGGCATCATGGCGGAACCTCGTGTGGTGCTGGCCGCGGATGATCCGGTTTTGTCGCAGCAGATTCAGAACCATCTGCGCGACCACGCTGGCATGGCTGTGCATACCGGCGCGATGACGGCCATCACCGATCAAATTACGTGCCATTGCGACGGTCTGCTGCTACTTGCCGTCGCGAATCCGAACGAACAAGTGCTCGCTCGCCAAATCGTACAGCAGCTGGTGCTTCAGCGGTGGCCGGTTCGCACGGTTGTGCTGGACGCGCTCGGGGCCGCATCACGGCTCGGCGCCCTCGATCCCTATGTGTCGCGCCGGCTGATTTGGCCGAACGACGCCGATCGGCTAGCGTTCCTCATCCGTGACTTCGATCGCGGCCGGCATTTTCGATTCGCCCTGGCCGAGGATATGGAAAACCTGCTCAGTCAACGCTTACTCGTGCTGACGCCGTCGCTTCTGCCGCTCGTCGAGCGCATGGCGTTGGCGACGAGCCACGATGTCACGGTGCTGATCAACGGCGAGACCGGCACAGGCAAGACCTATCTCGCCAAGCTGATGCATGATTATTCGCCTCGCCGGCAGCATCGCTTCCTGACGATTCCCTGTGGCGCCATCTCCGCCAACCTCATCGAAAGCGAATTCTTTGGCCACGCCAAAGGCTCATTCACCGGGACCGACAGGACCAAGATCGGCAAGTTTGCCGCGGTCGGCGAAGGCACGCTGCTACTCGATGAGATCGACACACTCGGGCTGGAACAGCAGGCGACACTTTTGCGCGTCATCGAAACCGGCGAGTTTGAACTGGTCGGCAGCACCGAAACCCAACGCTGTCAAGCACGGCTTATCGTGGCGAGCAACATCGACCTCGAAAAAGCCGTCGCTCTCGGGCGATTCCGGGCCGATCTCTACTTTCGGCTTAACGTCTTGTCGTTTCACTTGCCCTCGCTGCGTGAACGAATCATCGACATCGAACCGCTCGCTCGCGGCATGGCGGTCCGATTCGCTCGCAAGTTCAACAAAGAACTCTTCGAAATTGATCCCGAAGCGCTCGGCTCCCTTGAAGCATTCGGTTGGCCGGGAAATCTCCGTCAGATGGAGAACGTCATCCAACACGCCGTGCTGATGTCGAATACGCCGACGCTTTCCGCACGCCAGCTGCCCGATGCCGTTCAAGAAGCGCCGCCACAATCGTTCGATGACGACATGATTCTCGGCGATTCTTTGCATCAGCAGCGTGACCACGCCGAGCGCGGCGTGATCCATCGCGCATTGGTCAGTAACGGCTTCAACCGCACGCGAGCCGCCGATTCGCTCGGCATCAGCCGGGTGACACTGTACAAGAAGATGAAGAAGTACGGCTTCCTGAAGGAATCGGCGGCGACGTGAGACGGGCACACAAGCCCAGCGGGTGAGGTACTCCGAACCCCTGGGATGAATCCCACGATCCCAGGGGTTCGGAGTACCTCACCCGCTGGGCTTAGTTTAATCCTCCTCCAACTTCAACCACCACCACGCGACAAACAAGAAGCCGGCACCGAAGGCACACAACATGCCACACGCCAGGTGTACCGTCGTCATGTCCGGCGTCGGATTCGTCAGCAGCTGGCGGTACGCATCCAACGCCCATGCGTGCGGCGTGACTCGACTCCATTGCTGCATCGTTTCCGGCATCAACGCACGGTCGCCCATCATGCAACCGCTTAGGCCCGCGAGTACGAGCACCAGCAGCGTGCCGTAAATGGCGACTTGCGATTCGGTGCGTGCGACGGCAGCGGTCAACATCGCCAAACCGATGGCAGCGAACGACGTGGCGACGACGACGGCGATCAGCCAAACCGGAGCCGCGCCCCAACTCATGCCAAACAGCAACTTCCCCGCAACCAGCAGGAAGCCGCCCTGGAAGAGCGACAGCAGGAGGCACGGGACCATCTTTCCGAGCAGGATTTCGATCTTCGTCAGCGGTGCCGCAATGAGGCGTTTCATCGTGCCCTGGCGGCGCTCGGCAACGAACAGCCAGCCCATCGTCAGGATGAGAAAGAACGCGAACATGACGAGATACGATGGCACGAGGAGCTGATATCGGCTGCCGCCGCGTTTGAGCCAGCCGCTGCCGTCTTCGCGAAACGCGCTGTTCTTGTCGGATTTATCGGTGGTGACTTCGCGTTCCTTAGTCAAGGCGGCCCAGGTTTTGGCGGTGAGGTTGTAGCGGGGGAAGAGGCCTTGCAGCGAGTTTTGCATGCCCGTCGCTAATGCCTTTTTCTCTGCCGCTGGAAAGCTCTTCAGTACCTCGTTCAGATCGAGAAACCCGATGGTCACATCGAGTTTCTCTCGGCTAATCATGTCGATGAACTGCGGTTCGCCGATCTTTTCAAACGCCCGCCCGATCATCCACGGCATGACGACGCGCAACAGGCTGCCTTGAGCAACCTGGTCGATAATCGCCGCCGCGGTCTGCTGGGTCGGATCGCGCAACACTTCGACATCGAGTACGGCGAGGTTGACGCCGTCGCGGTGGAACGGGTTGATGCCGTCGTGGATGTACATCGGCAGCACGTCCTGCGCTTCATCAAAAGAACCGCGAAGGGCCAGCGCGATCGGGTCGCCGGGATGCGGATAGGCGGCGAGGAAGTTGAACATCTCCGGCCAACCCGATGCGAGAAACGAACAGCGCGCGACGCGTTTGCTAAACGACTTGCCGATGACGAGCACCGCGGCCCGCTTGCCGGTGCGAACGAGTTGCTCCGCCGTCGCGCGGTCGGGCACGAATTCGACGCGGATGTCGGCGGTTTCGTTGAGGTCGTGCAAGAGAAGCTGCGACCAATCTTGATGCGGGAACCAGGTGCGATGATTGGCGGATGCGAGTGCGTAGGCATTGAACGGCTGCATCGCGCCGGTCACCGGATTGGGCGACAGCGTAAACCAGGCGAGGCCTTCGCGCAACATCGCCGGCCGATCGAAGTAGCGCGGCACGCCGGCGTCTTCGAGCAACACCGTAACACGCAGGCCCTCCGCCGACTTTTTGCCGAAATTCTCGCCAAGCGAAACACCGAGCACGAGGATGAAGATCAACGGCATGGCGAGTAAAATGATGAGCGCACGCGGATCGCGCAGGAGCAAACGCAAGTCTTTCTTTGCCAGAGTCCAGATAGCCATGAGCATATGGTATGCAGAGTATTGTCGAGAATGCAGATCGCGGACGAATGTTTCGTAGGTCCATAAAATTAGTCCACATCGCCTGCTCTCACCGCGTCGAGCGTTCTCATGACCGCGCCAAACTCCATTGCACTGACGGGCGTGCGGGTGCATAACCTTCAGCGAATCAACGTCAGCCTACCGTTGAACGGGTTGACCGTCGTCACCGGCGTGAGCGGGGCAGGCAAACGCAGTCTCGTCTTCGATACGCTCTATGCCGAGGCCCAACGGCGGTATTTGCAGAGCTTTTCCACGTACACCCGGCAATTTCTCGAACGCTTCGACAAGCCGGATGCCGACACGATCGGCGATCTCCCGCCCGCCGTCGCGATCCGCCGTGCCGGTGTGATGTCGCCGCGCGTCATGATCGGTTCGCTGACTGATGTCGGCGAGGCGTTGCGGCTCCTGTTCGCTCGGCTCGCCGAGTTTATCTGTCCTGGTTGCGGCTCGCGCGTCACGTCCCATGCAATCGGCGACGTGATCGCACATGTGCAAGCGTTGCCGACGGGGACGCGCTGTGCGATTGGCTTCCGGTCCGCGCCGGCGGATACGAGCGATCGCGCCGGCTGGCAGGCGGGGTTGCTCGAAGAGGGCTTCGTCCGCATCCAGATCGGCTCGCAGGTGCATCGGCTCGACGACGGACCGATTCCGCCGATCGTCCCGCCCGATGTCGGCTGGGTGCTGATCGATCGCCTCGAGGTCGGCAAGGCGACGCTCGAACGGATCACCGAGTCGGCAGAGACGGCGTTTCGCCGCGGCGAGGGTCGATTGGCCGTCCTCGCGGATCAGCACACGCGCGTGTTCGATCGCCGGTATTGCTGCATCGCGTGCAATCGCTTTTTTCCCGTCCCGTCGGCTCGGCTGTTCGATGCCGGCGATCCGTTCGGCGCCTGCCCCGAGTGCGACGGTGCAGGTATTTGCAAGCAGGGCAAGTCGAAGGCACCGTGCCCCGCTTGCGATGGCAAGCGCTTCAACGCCGATGCCCGCGCAGGCCACGTCGCCGGACGGTCGATTGTCGATTGGCTTGCTCTCCCCGTCGTCGCACTGGCCGAGACGCTGAACCGCCTGGACGCTAGTCTTGAGCCTTTGCGTTTGGCTGTAGACACGCAGCTTTGCGCGATGCGTCAACTCGGTCTGGGCGAACTATGTCTGGGCCAACGCGCGCAGGATTTGTCGGACGGTTCGCTGCGCCGATTGACGTTGGCGGGCGCGTTGGCAAGCAACATGGTCAACGTGATGTACGTGATCGACGAACCGACGATGGGCCTGCATCCCACTCAGCACGATTGCGTGCGCGACGCGCTGCTGGCCTTGCGCGATCGAGGCAACTCCGTCGTCGTCATCGAGCACGAACGCAGCGTCATCGCGGCGGCGGATCACGTCATTGACCTCGGGCCCGGCGCCGCCGAGGAAGGCGGGACTGTCACCTACCACGGACCGCCCAGCGGACTCGCACAGGCGGAACCATCGCCAACGAGCGACTGGTGGACTGGGCGAACGCACATCGAGACGCCCAGGCATCGCCGGAAATCGGCGAGCACGATCGGGCTTCCGCTTGGCGTTCTGTGCGTCGTCGCCGGCGTGGACGAATCAGCCCGACGGCGGTGGGTTGACGCGCTCGTCCAGGCGAAGCCGCCCAAGGGCGTCACGGACGTCGTGTTGCTCGACCAGTCGCCGCTGGCACGCGGGGCACGCAGCAACCCGGCGACCTACTTGAAGGTCTTCGACGACATCCGTGCGCTCTTCTCTAAAGCTGTCGATGCAAAGATCCGCAACTTCGGGCCGGGGCATTTCAGTTTCAACCAACCGGGCGGTCGTTGCGAGACATGCGAAGGGCAGGGCAGCTTGACGATCGACATGCAATTTCTCGCCGATGTCACGACCGTGTGCCCCGACTGCCAGGGTCGGCGTTATCGGCGCGAGATTCTCGACATCAAGGTGCGCAGCCGAAGCATCGCCGAGGTGCTCGATCTATCGATTCGCGAGGCGTTTCGCTTTTTTCGGGCACAAGCGAAAATCGAGAAGAAACTCAAGGTGCTGCTCGATGTCGGTCTCGACTATCTTCGGCTCGGCCAATCGGTGGAGACCCTGTCAGGCAGCGAATGTCAGCGCCTAAAGCTGGCGAATCATTTGGCGACGAGCCGCAAGACTGGATGTCTATTCGTGCTGCTCGATCCCAGCGCGGGGTTGCACGCGGTGGACGTCGCCGATTTGCTGGTATGCTTTGATCGGCTGTTGTCGGCGGGCCATTCGCTCGTGGCGCTCGATAACGACGAGGCGATTCTGCGCAGTGCGGACTGGATCGTCGAGCCGGAAGCGGACTCGGTACGGACCGGTACACCCGAGCAACTAGCGCAACAAATCGAATCGCCGACGGGCCGATGGTTGGCGGAAATTGCTTAAGCCGGGCATGCAAGAAATGCGGCGAAAAAAAAGAAGCACGCCTGGGGAACGCCCCCAGGCGTCTTCTTAAGGGAAGAGTTGGTGCCGAATTTATGTCGGCGTCTTTGGGAAAACGCCGAGGAAAGCGGGAGGAATCGATGCTTCCGCCCGTTGGACATAGTTAGAACGCACCGCACAAGGGAACTTGCGCGAGTATTTTTATTATTCGTGTCGATGGCACGGCCAATGACATATGGACGCACGTTCATATCCGCCGCCATATCACAGCAATGCTGCTAGACGCAACGGGTAGCTGGAATAAAGCCCGCTATATCTGGCGGGCTATATACAGAAAAGAAAATACCTCACGGCGACTTGCGGACGAAGTAGTCATCCGTTAGTTCCCACACACCTTCGGCCGGTTGACGCAGCGGGCGGCCATTGGCAGCACCGGGATCGCGACGATCGCGCAGCACCAAGATCATATCCGAAAGCGCCGCCGGGTGCGTGAACACGTAATTGTGCGTCGTCGATAGGCCCGATAGCTTGCACTCGATGAACTGCACGTTCGGCAACTTCGCGAGCGCCTGCTTCATCTTCGGGCTGAAGTCTTTGGAAGCGAGCACGCCAAGCCGACGCCGACTGGCGAACACCAAATCGCTCAGCTCGATGGCGCGATCGTGTTCGGACGCATAGATCGTCGTGCGTTTTGCGACCCGGAGCAGATGCTCGCCGACAAAGCGTTGCATAAATACTTCCTCGTCTACATCCGGGGCGGCGAGGATCAGGTTCTCGAGTTTGAGCCGTTGTTGCGTCGACACGCCGGCCGCCCGGCAGCTCAGATTCAGTTCGCGCAACGCCGAAATGGCGATATCCGTCCCGCGGCTGTGTGCGATGATATGTACGCGCTCGACCTCAGGGCAATCGGCTACCATTTTGAGAAATCGCCGCAGGTGCGTGACGGTGAACTCGCCCGATTCGCGATCGTAGGCATAACCGCGGATGCCGCCCAGGCCCGCAGGCCAAGTGTAGGCGATTGGCACGCCGACGCGCCCCATGAAATGCCAAACCTCGGCGGCGCGAAAGACGGCATCCTCGAATGAATTGTTGAACCCGTGCACGAAGATATACACGTCTTTTTGACTGGTCTGCGCGAGCCGATTTTGCAACAGTTCATGAAATTCGCTGCGATGCGCGACAATCCGTTCCGCCATCGCTCGGGTAATGTCCGTCCCCTTGGGGGCGATTTCCGCATTCTCCATGAGCGGCACGATCCGTCCGAGTTCCTTGGTGTCGGCAAGGCGAAGCTCAAATTCACGAGCTCGCTTGGACCGCGTGCTCGCTTCGATCAATTCGTCCCAGCTGGGATGGGGATTCAGGCGAACCTGGGCTACCCCGAATGCCAGCGAAGTAGAGCGCTTGTATCCATAAGTGGGCCGATCCTTATTCTCACCGTCGTCGGCGCGATCGGTCGCGTAGAGAACGGGCACGTCCGAGCCTTGACTATCTTTCGCACAGTTGGCAAATGCTTGCCGCGCGTCCTGGTCGTGGAGCATGTTCGGTGTCGCCACCAGATAGCGGTGACAACCCGTTGTCGAGAGAAGAATCAGCAATAAATAGCGAACGCCCGGCTTCACGCGATGCCTCGTGTGCGCACTGATCGACAGTAAACCGGCTGCGGTGATAGCGGAAGTTGGCAGACGAATCAAGGGTAGGTTCGGCAAAACCGGAGCTTATCGCAACCAAGAGAAAGTGGTTCGACGCAGCCTCGACGATCGCAATTCTTGGCGTTGAATCGTACGATTTTCCCCTTTTTTCTTTTTATCCTTGCGTTTTGCAGGGGGAGTTGATTAGAGTAATGTAATATATTTGTTTTTGATGAGCATTTCGTGCTGATAGTTTGTTTGATGTGGTTAAGTTCTTGGGCAGCGATTGCTAATTCTTGAGGCGTTCGGCTGATCCAGTTGAGTTTTCTTTTTGCGATAATTTTGATGTTTCGTTGGCCCTGTTGCCAGAAATTGGCCAGGTTGTCCATTTGGCACGCTTCGTGCTGTGGAGTTATTATTCCGTTCACTTCTTATTCGTTGGAGGTTTAATGATGCCATTTAAAAAGCGGATCGGCTTCACGCTGATCGAGTTGCTGGTGGTGATCGCGATTATTGCCATTCTCATCAGCTTGCTCGTGCCGGCGGTGCAAAAGGTGCGCGAGGCGGCATCGCGTACGCAATGTGCCAATAACCTCAAGCAACTTTGCTTGGGGGTACACGGTTTTCACGATGCCAATAAGCGATTTCCACTCAACCAGACTGCTAATTGGCAAATTCACACGCCAACCACTGCCAAGTACCAGATCGGCGGGTGGATTCGTTCCATTCTGCCGCACATTGACCAGCTTCCGAACGTGCCGAGTACGCAGCCGCTTGCCGTTCTGCGATGTCCCAGGGATTCGCGTGGCGGCGGACTTACTAATGCAGGTTTTGCGTTGACTTGGTATGCGGGTATCATGGGCTCGGCCAATCCGAAAAATGACGGAATTCTGATCGTTACAGATCCACCAGTGAAAATGGTTAATGTGACCGACGGCACGAGCAACACCATCTTGCTTGGCGAGCGCTATCCGGCTGCGGGCACGACGTGGGGTTGGTGGGACGGCGATTACACGATGGACCGGAATACCTACGTCAAGAGCACCTTTCTGACGTATTCCGCCAGCATCAATGGAGCCTGCACCAATCCGGCAGTCATCACAGGCTATAAATCGGCGATGGATGAATGCGCGTTCAATTCACTTTTCAGCGAGCATAGCGGCGGCGTGCATGTGGCGATGGGCGACGGAACGGTTCGGTTCGTTGGTTATGGCATCGGAACCGCATCGATTCCCGGAAATCCCACCATTTCAGTCATCGAGGCGCTCGCATCGCGGAACGGCGCCGAATCGATCGAACTGCCGTGATGTCATTTATCGTTCCTGATCGCCATTTTCATCGCCCGCCCTGCTATCCTTCGAGCGGGCGGGAATGGCGCCGTGTAGTATGGCTCTCCAGGGCACCGTCCTTCGGGCGAACGGGCTGAGTCAGGACGGCACTGGAGATCCGTCCTGCTTTGTGCCAAATCAGGCCGCGTGCAGTATATCTTCGTGTTACTTCGATTTCTTGACTACCTCAGGGGCATCTCGATGCTTGTCCGACTTCTCGCTTTCTCGGCAATCGTGGTTCTGTTTTCCACAGGCTGTGGCGCGAAGCGTAGCACCGTGTCTGGCTCGGTGACGTACAAGGGTAAGAATCTGACTCATGGTATCGTCGTTCTTCATGGTGTTGACGGCGTACCCGTCAACGGCTCCATCGACGAATCCGGAAAGTATGAGGCAAAGGATGTTCCAATTGGCGAAACGATTGTCACCGTCCTTCAGGTGACGAAGGACTACAAATCACCTGCGGAAATCCGGAAAGAATACGAAACGGCTGGAAAGAATCCCAGCCCCGAGTTGTTCTCGCCGCCGAAGTCCTTGATACCAGTAAAGTACAACATTGCCGATACGTCAGGACTGAAGGTGAATATTACGAGCGGCAAAACGAACTTTGATATTGGACTTGTGGACTAGGCGATCAGCAGAATTCGTGTTTTCCGCTTGCGGCTTAGCGCTCAGGATAGCCCGAGCAAGCGGTAAGCCGCAAGCGGAAAACATTTTTAAACGGCAACTCTCACGATCCCGCAGGCGGCGTCTCCGGTTTGTTCTCTGGCGGCGTTTCCTTCGTTTCCTTTGCGGCGAAGAACGCGGCCAACTCGCCAAGCGAACGCAACGGCGCTTTGCCTTCGATGGCGTCTTGCGTCAGTTTCGCCTTGGGCGGTTCGCGGCGAGGTTTTGGTGGCGGGGTCGGCGGCATGGGCGGTGCGGCGGGCTGTTCTGGTGCTCGCGCCGCAGCTGGGCGGTCGTCCCGGCGTTGACCCGGCGGGCCGCTGCGACCACGTGGCGGACGTCGGTCGTCACGGCGTGGACCCGAATCACGACCTTGACCCTGTCCTTGGCCTTGACCCTGCGGCCGATCACGCGGCGGACCGCCTTGGCCCTGCAACGGACGGCGGCCTTGGTCGGGCTGGCGTTGCGGCTCATCCTCGCGGCGCTGCGGACGTTGTCCGCGTTCCATCGGCTTGCGTTCGGTTCCCGGCGCGATCATCGTCAGCGAGACGTGATTGTTGTCCTTGTCGATCTTGAGCACCCACACCGTCACGACATCATTTACCGACACCACCTCATACGGACTCTTGATATACTTATTCGCCAGCTGGCTGATGTGCACCAAGCCGCTTTCCTTGAGGCCGACATCGACGAACGCGCCGAAATCGACGACGTTCAACACCGTGCCTTTGAGTTCCATGCCCTGCTGTAAGTCGTCGAGTTTTAGGATGCCCTTCTTGAAAATCGGCGCCGGCAGGTCTTCTCGCGGATCACGGCCCGGGCGGACGAGTGAATCGAGAATATCCGCCACGGTCGGCTCGCCTATTTCCAGCTTCTTCGCCAGTTCGACGACATTGGCCGACTTTGCCTTCGTACGCAATTCTTCGTGCTGAGCTTTGTCGTCGAGCACAGAAAGAGTGTAGCCCAGTTCGCTCAGGATGCGCTCGGCATGCGAATAGCTTTCCGGGTGGATCCAGGTGCGATCGAGCGGGTTCGGGGCGGTCGGGATTTTCAGGAAGCCGGCACATTGCGTAAACCGCGTCGGGCCCATACCGGTCACGTGCATGAGCTGATCGCGTGTCGTGAATGGGCCTTGGTTCTTCCGTGTCTCGACGATCTCCCGCGCAACCATTTGGTTTAGACCGGACACGTACCGCAGCAAAGGAACGCTGGCTGTGTTCAGGTCCACACCGACTTGGTTCACGCACGATTCGACGACGGCCTCCAGCGATTCCTTCAATTCCTTGCGGCCCATGTCGTGCTGATAAAGGCCAACACCCAGGCTCTGCGGATCGATCTTGACGAGTTCACTGAGCGGGTCTTGCAAGCGTCGGCCAATCGACGCCGCACTCCGCAGCGTGGCATCGAGATTTGCAAACTCTTCCTTCGCCAACGGGCTGACCGAATAGACGCTCGCGCCGGCCTCGGAGATGATGACGTAGGCCAGCTCGGCCAAACGCTCGGCGATGACCTCGGCGATGACTTCCTCGGTCTCGCGGCAGGCGGTCCCGTTGCCGATCGCGATGACGTTGAGGTTGTGCCTGCCGACGAGCTTGACGATTTGCTCCTTGGCCTCAAGGCGCCGATCGACTGGGGGCGGCTGGGGTATTGCTGGCGCCGCGACTGGCGTTTCGACAACGACGACGTCCGTGATATGCGCGACCGATGATTCGGATGCATCCGGCGACGGTTCTGTCGGCGGTGCCACTGCATCACTCGTTGCTGCAATGGGCGCCGCGTCTACTGGTGCAACGGATAGTGCCGCTTCCACAGGGACGGCCAGCTGCTCGACCGGTTTCTTGTCTCTTTCGCGGTCCTTACCGCGCCGTGCGCCACCGGGTCCGCCGCCGTGTGGATAGATCACGGCATGTTCGAGCAGGTTGCCGAACTCGTCGAGCGCCGCCAATTTGCATCCAGTTCGGAAACCGGGATCGACTGCCAAAACGCGCTTGCCGATGAGCGGCGGCTGCAATAATAGACCGCGAATGTTGTGCGCGAATACCTTCACGGCGTGAATCTCGGCTTCATCCGTCAATTCGCCGCGAATTTCACGTTCCAGCGATGGCAGCAGCAACCGGTCCAGTGCGTCATGCAGACAGGTCGTCAGGAATGCGATATGCGGTGACAGGAACGGATGCCCGTGATACAACGGATCGCCCGTCAGCGCCGGTTTCGGGTCAGGCTTGAGCGTCTCGACTAGCGGCGGCGCTTCACCCGACGGCGCCGGCGTTGCGACCGGTGGTTCCGATGAATGACCGGCGGCACGGAATAGCGTTTCCGCCAGCGCCTCGGCGGCGACGCCTCCGATAATCTCCGCTGGAAAGTCGAGTTCGACCTTTAACACACCCTCTTTGTCGCCTCGGTTGATCGCCAGCAGCCGATGCATGCGAATATCTTGCACGCTCTCTTTGAACTCGAAGTATGGCTTGTACTCGATGCCTTTGCCATCGGGCACTTTTTCGTTCTTTTTCGACAATATCGAACTGATCTTCCACAACGCTCGGCGAACCTGGGCACGTACCTCGGCGGCGTCGCTGATCATTTCCGCGATGATGTGCTGCACACCCGCCTTCACGGTTTCCGCGTCGGCCAACTGTTTTTCGGGATTGACGAGGCCGACACACAACTCGTCGAGATTCGTCGCAGCGCTGTCGCTCTGCCAAATCGCCAAGGCCAATGGTTCCAACCCTTTTTCGCGGGCGGCTGTGGCGAGGCTCTTCTTCTTCGGCTTATACGGCATGTACAAGTCTTCGAGCCGACGAATCGTATTGGCGTTCGTAATCTCGCGGCGCAGTTCGTCCGTCAGCTTGCCTTGATTCTCGATGCTCTTGAGAACCGTCTGCTTGCGGTCGTTAAGCTGCTTTAGCGCGGTAAGCCTCGCCTGGATTTGGCGAATCACGTCCTCGTCAAGCCCGCCGGTACGCTCCTTGCGGTAACGGGTGATGAACGGCACGGTGTTGCCTGCATTGAACAACTCCATGACGCTCTCGACCTGCACCTTGCGGACTTGCAGGTCTTGAGCAATTCGGGAGCACTCGAACGGGTTTGCTTCATACATCATTTGATCGGCCCCAGAAAACGGGGGAATGCGCAGAATGGCCGCACGCAGAACGCGCGTGCGACGGTATAGGGGTTCAGTGTGGTTAGCCTACCCAGGGAACGCCGAAATGTCCAGCAAAAGAACTGGTTCGTTCGGCGTGACGATGACGATAACGCGATTTTCCAGGTTCCTAAACAGGAGTTCGAATACAAATATTGCCATTAAACCTGTGGGTGTTTGGCAAGGATCCAATCGACCGCTGCGGATAGGTCATCGAGCAAAATGAAGGGGCTGGCGCGATGAAATTCCTCTTCTTCGATAGCGTGCCCCGTGCGAACCAGGATGCACTCGCGGCAACCAGCGCCCTGTCCGGCGAGAATATCCCGCAGCGTGTCGCCGATCATCCACGACCGCGTGAGATCGAGATGCAGTTCACTCGCGGCTCGCAGCAGCATCCCCGGCGCGGGTTTTCGCTCGGGATGTTCGACGGCAGCCTGATCGTTGGTGGACGGCGCAAACGTACAGAAATAAATGCCGTCGAGGGTCACACTGTCGTGAGCGAGTTGCCTGGCCAGTTCGGCATGAACGCGATCGAGATCGGCATGTGTCATCAAGCCACGACCCACGCCCGCCTGATTCGTAACAACGACGCACACGAACCCAGCACGCTGTAATCGCAAGACGGCAGCGGCGACGCCCGGCAGCAGGACAAGATCCTCTGGGCGCGTGATATACGAGCGCTCGACATTCAACGTGCCGTCGCGATCCAAAAAAACAGCGGGACGAAGTTGCGACATTCGTGAGGCCTCCTTGAATTCAAGTGTCAGTTCGTACGGCATACCGAAGCGGGTCAATCTTCCATGAAGGTTGACCCGCTTCGGTTGTTTTATGCGCGATGGTTGCGCAGAATAACTATGGAAGTCGACAAACAGAAACTTTACTTGTATGCCGCTTGCGGCTTAGCGCTCAGAAAATACCACGCGAGTGCTACGCCGCAAGCGGAATTATTCCGATGAGCGACACCCATGCCAAACCCGTTCACACTCGGTCTGGTTCAGATGCAATGCGAGGCCGAACCCGCGCGCAATCTCGAACGTGCGGTCGAACGTATCTCCGAAGCAAGCCGGCGCGGTGCGGAAATCATCTGCCTGCCCGAACTTTTCCTGACACGTTACTTCTGTCAAAAAACCGATTGCGCGATCTTCGATTTCGCCGAGCCAATTCCCGGTCCCACCACGGATAGGCTCGGCAAACTCGCGAAATCGTTGGGCAAAGTAATCGTGGCATCGCTCTTTGAACGCCGGGCGCCGGGATTGTACCACAACACAGCTGTCATACTCGATGCCGACGGTTCGATCGCCGGCGTTTATCGAAAGATGCACATCCCGGACGATCCGCTGTTTTATGAAAAGTATTACTTCACGCCGGGAGATCTCGGCTTCCACGCTTTCGACACAAAATTCGCGCGCATCGGCGTGTTGGTCTGCTGGGACCAGTGGTACCCCGAAGGCGCACGCCTGACCGCTCTCGAAGGTGCGCAGGTGCTGATCTATCCGACGGCGATCGGCTGGCATCCCCGCGAACGCGCCGAGTTCGGCATCCAACAGCACCAGGCCTGGGAAACGATCCAGCGATCGCACGCCATCGCCAACGGGCTGTACGTCGCCGCGATCAATCGCATCGGACATGAGGGGCCAACCGACGGCGGGATCGATTTCTGGGGCGCTTCGTTCATCAGCGATCCGTTCGGCGTGATCCTGTCGAAAGCAACCCACGAAACCGAGGATATCCTACTCGTAACATGCGATCCCGCACGAGCCGAGGACGTCCGGCGCAATTGGCCTTTCCTGCGCGATCGCCGAATTGATGCGTATGCGGGCATCACGAAGCGATGGGGGAGGTAGGAATGGCCCTATCGACAAAAGTCCGATTGTTTTTGTTTAGCGCTGTACAATGCAAACGGAGCGCGGCAGCTGTTGGGCTTCCACAACACAAGTAAGACACACACCATGGCAGGCAATACTTTCGGGCAACTGTTTCGCGTCACCACCGCCGGCGTCAGCCATGGGCCGGGGTATGTCGCCATTGTAGACGGCTGCCCACCCGGCTTGCCGCTTTCTGAAGACGACCTAATCCCCGACCTACGCCGACGGCGTCCAGGCCAATCGAGTATCGTAACCCAGCGGGACGAAGACGACTTGCCTGAAATTTGGTCCGGCGTTTTCGAGGGCAAGACTGATGGCACGCCGATCGGCATCGTCTTTCACAACCGCGATCAACGCAGCAAGGACTACGGCGACATCAAGGACAAGTACCGCCCCGGTCATGCCGACTTCACTTTCGACGCCAAGTTCGGCTTTCGCGACTACCGTGGCGGTGGGCGCTCCAGCGCCCGCGAGACGATCTGCCGCGTCGCCGCCGGCGCAATCGCCAAAAAGTTGCTCACACAGGCCGGCATGCGCGTGCTGGGGTATGTCGCGCAGGTCGGTCCCATTTGTGCCGAGATCGCCGATCCGACCGCAGTCACCCTGGAGCAAGTCGAAGCCAACGAGGTGCGCTGTCCCGACTCGGCCGTCGCTGTTGAGATGATCCAGATGATTGAGGCGGTTCGCAAGGATCGCGATTCGATCGGTGGCATCTGCCAACTCGTCGCTACCGGTGTACCGCCAGGCTTGGGCGAACCGGTCTTCGACAAGCTCAAGGCCGACCTGGCGAAAGCGATGCTCTCGCTGCCCGCCGTCACGGCGTTTGAGTATGGCGCCGGTTTTCGCGTTGCCACCATGCGCGGCAGCGAATGCAACGATGCGTTCATTCGCAAACCCGACGGGACAATTGGTACAGAAACGAATCGCCATGGCGGGATGCTCGGCGGAATATCGAGCGGCGAACCGATCCTGTGCCGAGTTGCGCTGAAGCCCACGAGCAGCCTGCCACGCCCGCAGCGAACCGTCAATCGCGCCGGCGAGCCGACGGAGATCGCGACGAAAGGCCGACACGACCCGTGCCTGTTGCCGAGGTTCGTCGTCATGGGCGAAGCGATGTTCGCGCTAGTGCTGGTAGATCATTGGCTGCGTTTTCGAGCGCAGTGCGGGCATTTTGCGTGAGCGCATCCCGCTTGTCGTTTAGCGTTCGGATAGTTCGCTGCGAGCGCTGAACGCCCAACGGAATGCCGAAACTAACGTGTCTCCACCAATTCAACCGCCTCTTCATGTTCCGCGACGGGCGGTTCGGCTTCCGCTTCGAGGTGATCGGCAGGGCCGTCGCCGATGCCTTCGGGCCAAATGTGAAACCCGCCGGTAGCGACGCCATAGCTGGGATGGCCGATCTCCCAGATGCCCCAAATGCCTTTACCTTCGTTGAAGCCTTTGTAATAGACGTCGTGTTTGCCGACGTATTTTTTGTGCCACCAGCACTTGCCGTCGACGATGTCGTACTGGCCGTTGATAGTGAATGCACCCACCCAATCGCGCCCTTCGCCGAGCATTTGGCCGGCGCGGAAGGCAAGGCGAAGTTCCATTTGATGCTTGCCAGGCAAGGCCTTCTGCAGGAAGTAGCCCGCCCAAGGCCCGGACGGAAATCGCGGGTCGGTTTCAAAATCAGCATTGCGTGAGTCATTCATACCTGATTCCGCTTGTGCGTTGGGCTACGGTTGATGTATACTTCACACGGTTGGAAATGTCGCATTTTCGGACGAATCGAATCGGTTTTAAGCCGCGACCGTGAGGGAGCGGCCGACAGTATGCCGTGCGTTTGCTGTCGGCCGCTCCCTCACGGTCGCGGCTCGGAAAAACGACAATCCCATCCGCGGAAGGTATAACGGTGATTGTTGCAAAGCAGGCAGTGATTGCCAAGCCTGATATTCGCATCTACTTCAGATCCTGGAGGAGCCTGGTGATTTTGACACGGGTTTTTGGAGGAACATCACGGATGGCGGCGACGAGGCGGATTTGCAGATTTCGCAATAACGCCTACGACGGACAATGCTGATTTAAAAGAATATGCGGAAGAAGTGATGGCGACCTGAATGTCATCCACTCCGATTTTTCAGAGTTCCTCTCGACAAAACTGCATCGAAAGTTATAATACTCACACTAGTTTCGCTTTACGCGAAATCAGGGTTATTTGGAATGGATTGTTCCCTTTACGTCCTGAATTGGATGTTCTCTCTGCCGGGGAGAACTAGGTCGAACCCGGCAACAACCCTAGCAGTCCAAAAACTACCTTCAAGAGCGGCAACTCACCGGAGATCGGTTCCCCGGCGGGCCGCCTGTTTTTTTACCTCAGGAGACGGTCTCGGTTTTTTCGTTTAGCGCTCGCAAGTTCTTTCCGGACGCTAAACAAGGACGCCACCGCCAGTCATGCTCGAAAAACTTCGCAATATCGGCATCATCGCACACGTGGACGCGGGTAAAACCACCACCACGGAACGCATCCTCTATTTCGGCGGCTCGAAACACAAAGCCGGCGATGTCGATGACGGCAACACCACCACCGACTACGACCCGCTTGAAAAAGCCAAAGGCATCACCATCAACAGTGCTGCCGTCTCTCTCGAGTGGAAAGACTTCCAGTACACGCTGATTGACACGCCCGGCCACGTCGATTTCACAGCCGAGGTCGAACGCTCACTGCGCGTCCTCGATGGCGCGATCGGCGTCTTCTGTGCCGTCGGCGGCGTGGAAGTGCAATCCGAGACCGTCTGGTATCAGGCAAATCGCCATAATGTCCCACGCATTGCGTTTGTCAACAAACTCGATCGCATGGGGGCGGACTTCTACGGCTGCCTGGAGCAGATGAGAGATAAGCTCGGCATCACCGCGGCGGTCTGCACGATCCCGGCGGGACAAAGCGACCAGTTCGAGGGCGTGATCGACTTGATCCGCATGAAGCTCTGGAAGCAAGACCCGACCGACACGACGAACATGCGCTATACCTGGGAACCGATTCCCGCTGCATACACTGCTGACGCCGTCGCCTGGCGCGAGAAACTACTCGATGCCGCCTCGCACGGCTGTGATGAGTTGTTGACTGCGATCCTCGAAGGCACGGAAGTGACCGAGGAAATGATC
Organism: Singulisphaera sp. GP187; assembly: GCA_945861245.1. Taxonomy (GTDB): domain Bacteria; phylum Planctomycetota; class Planctomycetia; order Gemmatales; family Gemmataceae; genus SIAQ01. The sequence continues at coordinate 11,543 of CAMAUE010000008.1, read as the reverse complement.
CGCCACGCTCTGCGCGTCGGCACGCTCAATGGCAAGCTTACGCCGGTGCATTGCGGGTCGTCCAAGATGTACAACGGCGTGCGTTTGCTGCTCGATGCGGTCAGCGATTACTTGCCGTCGCCCGCGGATCGTCCTGCCGTGCCAGGTATGCATCCGAAATCAAAAGAAAAACTCGAACGCAAGCCGCTCGATAGCGAACCGTTCTCCGCACTGGCGTTCAAGACCGTCAGCGAAAAGCATGGCGACCTCGTGTTCCTGCGCATTTACTCGGGCGTTTTGAGGCCGGGCGAGTTCATCCTGAATCCCGTCGTCAAGAAGCAGGAACGCATCAGCCACATCTACCGGCTCTTCGGCGATCGCCGGGATCGGCTCGAAAGCGTCGGCGCGGGCGAAATCGTCGCGGTTGTCGGCATGAAGTACACGTTTACCGGGCATACGTTGTGCTCAGACGAACAACCGATCGCGCTCGAGGAGATTCGTTTCCCCGAACCAGTCATCTCGCAGGCGATCATCCCGGCCAAGAATGTCGATGAAACGAGATTGGCTGAAGCGCTCGGCAAAATGGTTCGCGATGATCCGACCCTCAAGACCAGAACCGATGTCGAGACCAACCAGCTCATCATCAGCGGCATGGGCGAGTTGCATCTTGAAGTGAGCCTCCATAAATTGCAACGCGATCACGGCGTGCAAGTCACCGCCGGCAGACCGATGGTCGCATATCGCCAAACCCTAGCCAAGGCAGTGGAATTCGAGACGCGCTACATCAAGCAGTCCGGCGGTCGCGGCAAGTACGCCGTCATCAAGATGAAGTACGAACCGTTGTCGAAGGAAATGATCGAACAACTCCACCTCGAACTTGAGGAGGAGGAGGAGAAGCCCGACCCGAACAACATCTACTTCTACGACGAAATCTTCGGCGGTTCGGTGCCGAAGGAGTATATCCCGTCCGTCGAACAGGGTTTTCGCTTGGCCTGCGTGAAGGGAGCCAAGTACGGCTTCCCGCTCGTTGACGTGCGTGCGAGTCTAATCGACGGAAAATCTCATGATGTCGATAGCTCCGCTGACACGTTCAAACTGGCGGCGATCGAAAGCTTCCGCGACGCCCAGACGATGGCGGGACTGGTGATTCTCGAACCGATTATGAACGTCGTCGTGCTCGCGCCATCCAGCTATCAAGGCACGCTGGCAGGCGACATCAACCGCCGGCGCGGCAACATCCTCAACCTGTCATCCGACAAGGGCCGATGCATGCTGCACGCATACATCCCGCTCGCGGAACTTTTCGGCTACACGAGCGATTTGCGTAACGCCACCAGCGGCACGGCAAGTTTCAGCATGGAGCCTAGCCACTACGCCGCCGTCAAGGAAGAACTCGCGGACATCCGCAAAGCGAGCTAAGGCAAATGAAAATGCAAGCCCAAGGGTGAGGTACTCCGAACCCTTGGGACCGCGTTTAGATAATCGCCAGAGGTTCTGAACACCTCACCTCTAGAATTGCATCCGAAAAAGAAAGCCTCGCGGTAATTAGCCGCGAGGCTTTTCTGTTTATCACGAAACGATTTGGCGAAAGCCTATTTCTTCTCTTCCTTCTTCATCGGCGGCTGCGCGTCGGGCGGTAGCAGCGAGCGGAGGATTGTGGCGTTGATTCCGTTGTAGACGCGGACAACGCCATCCTCGCCACCCGCGGCGACGACACTGCCATCAGCACTGCAAGCGACGGCGTAGACGAAGTCGGTGGCACCGGCGAAGGTGCGGAGAGCGCCGCCGTTGACGGCGTTGAACGCCTTGACGGAATTGTCGCCGCCAGCCGTGAGGAACTCGGTCTTCTTGCCGATGAACAGCAAACGCGTCACTTGTTTGCCGTGCGCGTTGATGGTGCGTGCTTGTTCGCCCTTCTCGAAGTCCCAAACCTTGACCGTATTGTCGCCGCCGGCGGAAGCGAGCAGCTTGCCATCGGGCGACCAACCCACGTCAAGCACGTGATGCGTGTGGCCTTCAAACGATTTGACCATCTTGCCATCGCTGATCGTCCAAACCTTGACGAACTTATCCGCGGCGCCGGTGGCGATCATCGGCGGCAGCGGGATCATCTTGACATCCTTGGCGTTCTTGGGGTCTTTGGGTTTGTAGCTCGGGTCGTTGTACTGCACATCGGGTGGGCTGAAGGAAAGGCCATAGACGGTGTCGGAGTGGCCGTTCTTGATGTCGGTGATGAGCTTCCATGTCGGAATCTCGAAGATTTTGACTTCGCCTTCGACGGTCGGCTCGCCGCCAGCGGTCGCGAACATTTTGCTATCCAGCGAGAAAGCGATGGAAACGACGGCATGCGCGAAGCCGGTGATCTTATGGCGCTGTTCGCCGGTGAGGGCGTCCCAGATGATGATTTCGCGGAAGCTGCCGCTGACGAGGTATTTGCCATCGGGCGACCAGGCCATCGACTCGACGATGGAGAGATGCGCGGCCTTGATGTCCTTGCCGTCGGGCGTTTTCAGTCCGGGCGAGAACAGCGTGCGGATGTGGTTGCCCGAACCCGCATCGTAAATGTGGATTTGATTGCTGCGGCCAGCGGCGACGGCGGCCTTGTCGGGGCTGACGGCGACGGCGCGGACCACTTTAATGCTCGCCGGCGGGGCGCTGACGATCGGGTCCTTGCGTTTGCGAATCGTCGTCGGGGCCTTGGCACCACCGTCGATCCATAGCTTGATGAGCGCGACTTCCTCTGCCGTGCACGGGTCTTCACCGCGCGGCGGCATGAACGGTTTCGTTGTACGTTGCACCACTTTGTAGAGCAAGCTGTCAGCCGACTTGCCCGGCTTGACCGATTCGCCGCGTTTGCCGCCCTTGATTAGGCCTTCATAGCTGCTAATGTCGAGCTTGCCTTCTTTAATGTTGCCGGAATGACAAACGAAACAGCGTTTTTCAAAGATCGGCTCGATGACTTCATAGGTCACCGGATCCTTGCGAACGAGCTTGATCTCGGCAATCGGACCAGCCTCTTTCTTCTCCTGCCCAAATGCGACAAGCGGCGAGAGAGCGAGGAAGGTGAAACAGAGCAGGAAACGCATGGCAAACTCCCAGTTTAGGTTTAGCCGCTCGCCTTCGGCGAGCGCGATCATTTAAACACACAGGACTCGGTCGCTTGAGGCGAACGGCTAAACGAGTCAGACGACTACTTCGCAATGTTCACACCGATTTTGATTTCGTGCGTCAAGGTCACGTTGCCATTGACAACGGCCGTGGCGCGGAGGGTCAGGTTCTGCAAGGCCGCGGGCGGCGTGCCGGCGGGGATGCGGAGCGTCATCTTCGCTTCATTGGCGCCGGCAGCGATCGTGACGTTATCAGCCGACACGCCCTTCACGTTCGGCGGCAGGATAAGTTCGACCTTGAAAGCGTCGGCATAGTCGAACAGTCGCGCGATGCGCACGGCGATGACCGTTTCGGCGCCGGCCTTCACCGTCGGGTTCGCGTTATCCACCGTCAGCGTGGCGACTTGTTTCGGCAGCACCGTTAGCTGCACGGGCGTGGAGATCAGCAGCGTATTCACCGGCTTGGCCTTCGCATCCGGAGAAATCGTGGCAAACCCGCGGAAGGCGATGTTATAGGTTCCCGGCGGCGTATTGGCGCCGACCGTGACGACTGCCTTCAAGTCGTCCTTACCCGGAGCGAACGTCAGGTTGGCGAACGTCAAGCCCACCGGCAGCTCGCCTGGAACCGGCGCCACCTGGAAGTTCGCTTTGAACTCAGCGAATGTCCGAACAAGCTTGAGTGGAATCTCGATCTTATCGCCCAATGATACGGCAGCCTTGTCCATTGTTGCCACAAACTTGGCCGGCGCTTTGTCGCGAATCGCCAGTGCCAGGTCCGAATTCAACCGCGTGATTGTCGGAATGTTCTGCTGATTCGGTACGCCCCAGACAACACTGGCTGGGCGGGCCTGCTGCACAACCTTCTGCCCCTTGACAGTCGCTGTGCCAACGACTTTCACGAAGCCCGTGAATTCCGCGGCGTTGTCGGCGGCGACGAGGACGAGTTGCGTCATCTTCATGTTACCCGACAGCGTCTGTGGCGCACAGGTCACGCCCGCTGGCAAGCTTTCGATACTGAGCACGATGTCACTGCGGAAGCCATCGTGTCGCACGGCATACACCGTGTAATGATGCGTGCCGCCCTGACCAACCCGGCACGAATCAGGCCGATTTTCATCCGCCGGCATGACGAATAGGCGGAATTCGGGCTTCTCCGGCGTAATCCGCACACGGTATTGATGCGTCGGGTCGGCGTGGTTGTCGCCGGTGTGGCTTGCGATCATCAGATGAAACTTGCCATCGGCCGGCACGACGAAACGATACGGCAGAGGATCGCGGTTCGCTGTGAAGAAGCGATTGCTCACCGATTCGAGCGTGTCATCTTGCAGGACGATATCCGCTTTCGTGGCGAGATTCTTGAGCACGAAGTACATATCGGTCGGTGCCCCAAAACGATGACTGGAGACCTCGATCATCAGCACGTCATCCTTCTTCGCATCGATAGCGTACCAGTCGCGATCGCGCTTCTTATCGGTTCGGCCCGCGATTTCGCAGGGCACGGGAACGGTCTGGGCTTTCTCAACGGTGTCGTTATCGTCGTTCTCGATTACGACGGGAGCGCTGGCATAGCCGATAAGCACTGGATTGGAGGCGCCTGTCGGGCCGTTGATGCGGTATTCAAATCCATCCAACGTGCCGGCCAACGGCGTGACCGTACCGGAAAATTTGAGCTGCGAACGCGAGGCCGGGTCGGCAGGGGCGGTGATGGACACCGTAGCTTTTTCGAGCGCCTGACCATTGATGATCGACGCCGGATCGAGCTTGCCGCCGGGTAGGTTGCGACCGAAGAGCGTGACGGTTGTCGTTTTGCCCGGCTCGATCACGGGCGGAAAAACGGCGTCGATGTAAGGCATGGTGCCGACGGTGAGGCGGTAGTAATAGTCGGCTCCTCCCGCAGTGTAGGTGAATTTGTTAAGCCGAATGAGGTACTCGCCGTCCTCGGGAATGGAAACGTCGGCCAGCCCATCTTGGCCCGGCGATGGTCGATAATATGCCAACTCGCGCCCTGCCAAGCTGATAACGCGAATTTCGGGATCCAGTTTGCTGTCGATTCCGGGGGCGCGGCAGGTTACCAACACGCGCTGCCCCTTTTTGGCGACGAAGCTGAAATAGTCAACATCGGTGGCCGCGGCGATCGTGCCGCTGATTGTCGTGCCAAGCTCGATCTTTTGAGCTTGTTCGACGTCGTTGTTCGGTTCCTTTTCAGCGACTTCGATGAACGTGCCAACCGCAAATCGGCGGGGGTTGCTGATGCCGTTCTTGTTGACGAGCCGTGCGTCATATTCGCCAGGAGGCACATCGGCGGCGATTGTGACGTTGAATTTTGTGATCGGCGGCGCGACGATTACCTTCTTCGGATCAGGCTTCGCTTTCGGATCGATCGCGGGCGGAGGCGGAATGACCGGCACCCCCTTGATCCCCGGATGGCTGAACAGCAAGGCATCCGGTTGTTCAACCTCCGTGCCCGCAAACGTCACTTCGACAGTCGTGCCCACTTTACCGCCCGGCGGCGTCAGCGTATTCAAGCGTGGCACCGGCCATTGGTGTCCATTGATGAACTGCCCGTACGCCGGCAACGAGAATATCGCCGATGCCACGATGGTAGCAGTAATTACCACAAAACCTGAAAAGCAACGTCTGTTTGTCATCGGAATTCACTCCTTCGCGATCACGTCCAGCCCGGACGCCTTACGAAGCGGACTCAAAGCGAGTGGGGTTATTCGCGATGGCCCAAAAAAAGGGACAACCAAATGGAGGGAAAAAGTCGACCGGGCGTATTGCAGTTGAAGAATATGTTAAGCCGACAGAGGATGCGGGTCAAGTATATTATCGGAAAAGTGAAATTACGGGGGCAAAAATCGGCCTGCAAGACACCAACGACAAAGTCTGCGAATAGAACGCCGCGAATCCCGAAGCTTATTGCCATTCCATTAGACGAAGCGCGATAGCTAGGGCTAAGGTACCAGTTCAAATCGACGCGGCTCGTAAAGAATTTGGCGTAGGGTAACCCGGCAGGCTTTGTGCCGCTGCGGTGAAGATACCGAATTCAGCATAGGGAATCGCACGCCACCGCATCGCCGCGTCCTTCTTGGCTTCGTCTTTTTTTTCTTCGACTTTCTTTTCCTCGACCGTTTTTCCGTCGACTTTCTTTTCGACGATCTTCTTGGCGTCAGCGTCGGGCTTTTTGGGCAGGGTGCCGGCTAGATTTGGGAGTTTCATATTGGCGACGGCGTTTTCGTCGTATAGGTACCAATCCCACGCGAGGAAGCCGGTGGCAACGCTCAGCGCGATCAGCGAAATCGCCAGCAACCCTGTCCAGGCGTCATTGACAGGCATCGAGCCGTCCGCAGGTTCGTCTGTTTTGTGCTTCGCCATGGTTGGATCCCAACGTGTTCAGGGCACGATATTAATAAACTTCCCTAAATTCCGCTTGCGGCTTAGCGCTCGGATTGCCCGACGTGAGCGCTAAACCGCAAGCGGAATTTAGGGAAGTCGACAAATCGACGACACCCCGATTACCGCGATGTCAACTTGCTCGTCACGAGGTCGCCGACTTTCAGCTGGGAGCGGAGCGCGGCATTCCCCGCGGCGACGATGCGGCCAACCGAGGTGTGCGTGTTGGCGTCGATGATGCGGACCATGCCGAGGTACCTCGCATCCGGCGACAGGCGGTACATGTCGAGTGTGTGGTCCTTTTCCAAGCCGTGGTCGGTGCCCTGGTTGATCTGTACGAGGTCGCTGCCGCTGACGATTTCGATCTTGCCGTTGACCAGAACGCTGGGCGGATTTGGCGCGTTCGGATTGCGAATGATAGCGGCATCGGTCCCGGTGACGCCTGCTTCATACCGCGCGAGCTTGCCGGATATGCCTCGTAGTTGTTCCAGCAGGTTCTCGTTTCGAATCTGCGCGGTCTTGAAATTTGCTTCCTGGTTCTGGGCAATGATGCGGAAGGTTTTCACGTTGGCTTCGAGACCGACGATCGAATTCTCGCGTTCTTTGATGACGCCGTTGAGGAAATCGATTTCCTTGGTCAATCGCTCCTTGGCCGTCTTGATCGCTTCGACGGTCGTGTCCTTGATGCGGAGCGTTTCGATATATTGCTGTTCTTTCTGGTCGAACAGATCCTTGGAGACTTTCAACTCCGTTTGTTTGTCAGCCAGGTCTTGCTTGATCTTATCGAGTTCTTTCTGAGCCTGGACATTATCGCCCGCGACTCGACCGACGATTTCTTTGGTGGTTTTGTGGCCGTCCACGATGATTTTCGCCTGGATTTCGACTTCATCGTATTTCTGCTTTAGTTTGTTGCGCGTCGCGGCTGTGAGAACGATCAATAGGCCGACGATGACGGCGAAAAGAAAGTTCAAGATAACGAGTATCTTGCCTATGGTGTTCATGTTCTAACCCCCAATTCATCCGACTTGCCGAGCAGAGCGCGGCTCCCCTGGTCTGGATGCCGAGACGGGCGGTCTCGAAAAAAATATCTCCCGGAATGAAGAAGCGGGACTATGCCGAGAGACGGGACAACTGTCAACAGCGATTTCAACCTGGGCGAAACGATCTGGATCTATTTTACATCATTGTATACACGAGTGAGCGAATCCAGGGAAGCTGGGCGAGAATCAACGGATGATTTTCGTTCTATATAGTCCGCGAATGATGACGGGCTATATATCGTTCACCTGCCAAACAGCGAACTGTTCCCGTCGGTTAGCGAGATCGTTTTCGTGCGTGCCAAACCTGTTGACGATTCGACGCGCACGGGCAAACGCCCCGAACCGGTGACGCGGACCTGCCAGGTTAGTGTAGCGAGATTTCCCTCGCGCGGAACCAGCTGCTCGGCGTCGCTCTTCACGAGCGTCAAACCCTTGGGCAGATTCAAGGTCAGCTTCTGATCCGTCACCGGTTTCGCGACCTGGGCCTTCACCGTAAATTCTTTGCCCGGCTGGATGTCGCCAACGAGTTCAAACGTGAATCGGCCAGCGGATTCGCCGGGCGGTTCGATCATTAGTGTTTTGCGTTGGGTGATGCCGGTCGTCGATTTCACGCCGACGGTATACTTGCCGACCTGCGTGACGCGCACCTTCCAAACGAGCGAGGCATCGGACGTGGCGGTCTGCGTTTCGGCGCCATCCTCGCGCGTCAGGCCGGTGGGAAGGATCAACGTCAACGCCTGGCCAGGCACAGGCGTTACGACTTTGGTCGACACGTTGAACGTCTTGCCCGGCTCGAAGTCGCCAGTCAGCACGATGTTGAACGCGCCATCGGCCCGGCCTGGTTGCTCGATGGTGATGGTCTTGGTCTGCGTGACACCTGTGCTAGAGACAACGCGCACGGGATACCTGCCTGCTGAGATTACGCGGACACTCCACTGGACCAACGCATACTTCAATTCCGCGGGCGGCGTGGGCACACGCTGTGTCGACGAGCCGTTTGAAAGTTGCAGGCCTGCGGGAAGGTTTAACGTGAGCGTCTGGTCCTCGCTCGGATCGGTGACTTTACCCAACACGATGAAGGTCTGGCCTGGCTCGAACGAACCCTGCAAATCGATGGCGAGCCTACCGCCACCAGACGTTGCACCGCCGGAGATGGAGATCGTTTTCGATTGAGACAATCCAGTGCTGGAGACTACTTTCAGGCGATGATCCCCGGTGCGTTCGACGAGTATCTTCCAGGTGACGACGCTCGTGTTGCGCCCGCCGGCATTCTGGATGGCGACCGGCTGGGTCTCGGCGCCTTCGATTCGCTTGAGGCCGTCGGGCAGCTCGAGACGCACCGTCTGGCCGACGATCGGGCTCTCGACGTAGGCCGTCGCCGTGAACGCCTGACCTGGCTCAAACGAGCCGCCGAGCGTCAGGCCGAGCTTGTCGGTCGCAGAGACGTTGCCCAGACCATAGGCAAAACCGATGGTGCGTTTCTCGCCGGGTTTGAGCGTCTTTTCTGGCCAATAGAGTACGGCCGCGGAATCGCCCGTGAGGCTGCGCACGGGAATGTTCCAGACGAGCGACGCGCCGGGCCAATGGGTGAGGCTGAGGCGCTGGGCCGGTTCGATGCCGCCGCCGGGCTTGAGCGTCATGTGGGCGACCGTGCCGGGATTGTTGAGGTCGAAGCGTTCGAGTGCCTGGATGAAATCGGGAACGGTGGCAGGATCGCGGTAGTCGGCGAAGGTGCTGACGAGTCCGGTTTGGCCCGGGACGGTGAACGGCACGCCGTCGTTGCTGCCGATCAACGTGTCGAGTTGGAGACGCAGGCCGGCGGAGTGCTGACGACTGTCGATGTTGTGGATGACCCAGCGGATCAAGACGGTGTCGAGGTTCCGCCGCGAGACGCCATTGACAGTGACCGGTTGGCCCGGGACGATCTCCAGGACCTGGTTGTAAGTGACAGTGCCGAATTGCCAGGTCGAATGCGTGCCACGAACGGCATTCGCGGTCGGCGGTATGCCGTCGAGTGGGAGATTTAGGCGGGTCCATTTGCCCTGGAACCCGCCGAGTTCGGCCGTCGCGCCGTTGACGCTGACGACGGTGGTGTTGGTGCTGCCGTTGGCCGAGTAGGTGAGCTGTTTGAAGGCCGCCGGTCCTGCCGCTGCTGTGCCGGTGATGCCGAAACGTTTCGGCGGATTGGTGGCGAGATAGGTGACGAGCGGCGTGGCGCCGATCGGCACGGCCTGGCCGGGGCCGTTGTTCTCTGCCGGTTCGTCTTTGATTTCGACTTTGACCGGTTGCAAACGAGCCGACCCGATGCGTTCCTCGGGTTCGTCCTCGATTTTGAAGCGTGGACCGCTGGCGAGATTCGTGCCTTCGTCGGGTTCATCGGTGACGACGACCTTCGGCGCGTCCTGTTTCGCTTGCGTATCGGGCGAGTCGTCTTTGACAATGGCGACTGGCCGACGGGGATTGTTGCTCAACAAATCCTTGACGAGCAGTCCGCACAACACCAATGCCAGCAGCACCAACGGCACGGCGTGCATGAGTACCTGACGCGGATTGAATCGAAACTTTTCCGAGCCGCGACCTGTACGCTCGGCACTTTGTTGGCCGATCCCTGACGGTCGCGGCTCGGAAAAACGACAATCAGCGGAACCCTCCGTCGGTGTCGCCGAGGTCACGCTCGCGGCGGCTATCGAGATCGGCGCATCAACGGTGACCATGATCGGCACGCGAAATTGCTGATTGCCGTTGGCCGTCACCGTAATGGTCGCATCCACGTTCGCGCCGGCGCGATCGGGGATCGTGATTTCCAACGGCAAGGTGACGACATTCTGATGGGTCAGGCTGGGTTTCGCGACGATCCACGAATCTGGGCTTGCTGCATGGGCGTAGATCGGGCGATTCTCGTTGGTGCGAATCTGCACGTTGTGTGTCAGCGTCTCGCCGGGCTTGCCGCGCAACCGGATCGGCGACTGATCGACGATCGCTTTTGGCGGCTTGCTCAGGCCGAGCGCCTCGAAGAACTGCTGCACCGCCGCCAAGCCGCTCGTGGCCTGGCCTTGAACGGGATAGGTCCAACCGTTATCGGCGTACCACTTGGCCACGACGCCGTCCTCGAACAGTTTCGCGGCATCTTTCGGGTATTTTTTGGCGTACTCGGCGATGTCGCGCGGCGTGCGAGCGCCGGTGAACACGCCGCCCTCGAACGGCACGATCGGAACCTGGGCGATCACTTTTAGCCGAAACGTGCCCGCGTTGGATTCGACGACCATCACGGCTTCAAGCGGTTTGGCGCTGGCGTGCAGATGTTGGCCTTTGATCTTGATCGAAATCGTCGCTGATTCGCGAAATTGAAAGTGCCTCGCCACGCCGGGTTCGGTGGCGGCGAGCCAGGCGCAGTCCGGCGCGATCGAGCCGTACACGATGCGCGAACCCGTGTTTTCAAGGGTCAGGTCAAACGCGCCATCCTTGCCTGGCGTTAACGGTCCGAGCTGGATCAGCTTTGGCGTGACTTCGAGCCGGGGTGACGTCGCGTTCGGGACCGGGATTCGGCTCAGGAACTGGTCGAGTCCGCGATCACGGTCGGGGAAGTGCGCCGCTTCTTGTGCTGCTTGCGCGAGGTCCATGCGGCCGATGCCGCCAAAGAACTTCTGCAGAGCATCGGTTTCGAGGTGCTTCTTCGCTTCGTCCCAGTGTTTGTTGCAGCCAACGAGGAACTCAGCGAAATCGCGGCATTGAGTGCCCGTCGAAAAAACGAACGGCGATGCAAACGACGCTTGCCCCGCGCCGACCGGTCCGGCCGAGCCAACCAGTGACGCGCCATCGAGCCAGCAATAGCGAGCGTTCGGTGAATTCATACGCGAACAGTGCGAGCAGATAAGGGACATCGGTTCGGTCGCCTCCAGGAAATGAAAACCTGATTTGACATTACTGCATTATCGCGACCATTGCAAGCAAAATCAAACGCAATAGCACGTGCCGCGCAGAGCCGATCGATGGTAAGATCGTGTGCCTGACCTGGGAGGCCGCT